>JAOZVJ010000009.1 GCA_029938215.1 Arcobacteraceae bacterium
TTTTAATAATCCAAGTGATTTTCAACATAGTAGTTTGCATTGGGATGCTTCTATGCGACAACTTGAAATCATTGGAGTTGCACTAAATAAACTTCTTGAAGATGAAAAGTTTAATTTATTAGCACCAAGTTATTTTAGAAAAGTAGTAAATTTTAGAAATTCTATTGTTCACGGATACTTTGGTATTGATTTAGATGAGGTATGGAATATTATTACTGAAAAACTAGAAATACTAAAAGTTGATTTATCTATAATAGTGAAAGATAATATAAATTTAGAAGAAGCGATTTTATGCGAGATAGAAGAATATAAAAGTTTAAATGATATAAATATTGTTAAGTATTTAATGCAACTATAATTAGATTACTTTTGCTAAATTAGATAGTTAGATTTAGTTAAGATTTTATGTAAATACTATATATAAAGGCTTTGATTTTAAAATTATTTTTTCAAAGTTAAATCTTCTATTAAATTTTTTAATTGAAGATTGTCAAGCGAACTCTAAAAATGGGCATATAAAAATCTAAAATTGTTACACTCTGAAACTTAAATCAACACTACTTTTTGCCAATTATTTATCTAAATTTCTATCAATTTTCTCCTTATTCTTAAAATTAATTGAATCTAATAAGCCAGATTCTTTTTTCTCTTTTAATCTATTTTTATTTATATTCTGTATTGCCACGAATATTTTTATGACCAAGCATAGATGATACCCAAAGAATATCTTCTATTTTTTATATACATTAATGAATAAAGAATTTTTTTGATAAAATAATATAGTTTATTTTTTAGTTATTGCTTTTTATGAACAGTTTTTAAATATTGAGGAACTTAATAGATGGAAAAAAATAAAATTAGATTTAGCAAATTAGGCTTTATATTTGCAGCTTCGGGTAGTGCAGTTGGGCTTGGAAATATTTGGAAATTTCCTTATATTGCCGGAGAAAATGGTGGCGGAATATTTGTATTGGTATATCTTTTGACAATATTTTTTATAGGTATGTCAATATTTATTGCAGAAGTTTTAATGGGCAGAAATACTCACAGCGATGCAGTATCTACATATGAAATCTTAGCTACCAAAGGAAAAAAGATTTGGAAATTTGCTGGATTTTCACTTTTTATTGGGTTGTTGATTTTGTCATTTTACTCTATTGTAATAGGTTGGATTTTAAACTATATAGTAATCGCATTAACAAATTTGCCAGTCAATGTCAAAGAAGCAGAAATTGTTTTTATGGATATGCTTAAGATTGATTATGCTTCACAATTATTTTATTTTACTATTGCTATGATTATTATTGTTTATACTGTTACAAGAGGTATAAAAAAAGGAATAGAAAGATTTAATAAAATACTTATGCCTATGCTTATAATCATACTTTCCTTAATGTTATTTTATTCCGTATCTTTGGATGGTTTTTCAAAATCATTAGAATTTTTATTTTTTCCAAATATTGAGAAATTTCATACAAGCTCAATAATAGTAGCAGTTGGTCATGCCTTTTTTACCCTGTCTGTTGGTATGGCTGTTATAATGACCTATGCATCATCAGTTAGCAGAGAAGTAAATATTGTTAAAACTTCAATAGCAATTGTTCTTATGGATACTATAATCGCTATTGTTGCTGGTATTATTATCTTTTCTATTTTATTTACAAGTGGTGCAGAGCCTGGCAAAGGACCAGGACTTGTTTTTATTACATTGCCAGCAATTTTTTATGAGATGGGTGTTGCTGGTAATGTTTTGGCGATATTATTTTTCATATCACTTGCATTTGCAGGACTAACTTCTGCTATTTCTATTTTAGAGCCAATGGTTATGTATCTCGAAAAAAGATGGAGAGTTACAAGGGTAAAAGGTACTATTTTAACTTCAATAGTGCTTTATGTGATGGGAATATTTGCATTGCTTTCAAATACAACAAAATTTGGAAAATCTTTAACTTTTGGTAGTAAAAATATATTTGACTGGTTTGATTTTTTAAGTGCATCAGTAATGATGCCACTTGGTGGGATAGCTGTCGCAGTATTTGTTGGATATTTTATGGATAAAGAATTAATAAGAAAAGAAATTTTACCGATAATGGGAGGATTTTTTTATACTATATGGATGTTTAGTCTTAGGTTTATAGTGCCTATTGCAATAACCTTGGTTATGCTAAATGAAATTGGTATTTTAAAGATATAGGATAAAGATGAAAAAAATATTATTAAGCATAGTTTTGTTTTTAAGCGTTGATGTTTTTGCAGATTTTGCAGAAAAAGGTTTTCGTGAATATAAAAAAGGAAATAAGCAAAAAGCGAAAAAATTATTTGAAAAATCATGTAAAAATAAAAATCCTAAAGGTTGTTATAATCTTGGATATATGTATAGTGTAGGCGAGGGTGGAAAACTAAATAAACAAAAAGCAAAAGAATTATATAAAAAAGCATGCGATGGTAAAATTACAAAAAGCTGTTATAAATTGGGACTTTTATATGATAATGGTGATGGTATAAGACAAGACAAACAAAAAGCAAAAATTTTATATAAAAAAGCTTGTGATGGTGGATATGCAAAAGGTTGCTACAATCTAGGCTTTATGTATAGTAATGGCGAAGGTGTAATACAAAACAAAAGAAAAGCAAAAATCTTATATGAAAAAGCTTGTGATGGAAAAATCACAAGTGGTTGTTATAATCTGGCGATTTTATATGATAATGGTGATGGTATAAAGCAAGACAAACAAAAAGCAAAAGAATTGTATGCAAATGCATGTGACTTGGGTCATGTAAAAGCTTGCACTAGTTATCGAATATTAAACGAAAGAAAAATAAAAGATAAAGTGAAATCTGCGGATAGCATACCGATTAAATTAAGTAAAAATTTTAAGAAATTAAAAAAATAAATATTATTTTTACACGATTTTGAAGTTTTATAAAATATAGAGAAAACTCTATATTTTGTTAGTTAAGACCTGTTTGTGTTACATTGTGCTGTAGTCCTAATTCTTTAGAATTAATTCCTAGTGCAATACCAATCATTTGAGGTAAGTGTAAGATTGGAATATTTACTTCTCTTCCTATCTCTTTGCTTATATTATGTTGTTGCACATCCATTCTCAGATGACACAATGGACAAGGGGTTACTATCATATTGGCATCATGATCAATAGCATCAGTCATAATTGTACCACTTAATCTATTTGCAGTTTGTGGATTTTGTAGTTCTACATGAAAACCACAGCATTTGTTTTTAGATTCATAATCAATTGCATTTCCGCCAAGTGCTGTGACAAGGTTGTCTAAAGATACTGGTTTGTATGGATTTTCTCCATTATTTGTTTTGTTTTGCAAATGACTTGGGCGAATATTGTGACAACCATAAAATGAAGCTATATTTATATTTGTCATTGGTTTTGTTACTTGACTAGCTATTTTATCATATCCATAATCATCTTGAAGGGCGTACAAAAAGTGTTTTACTTCGCTAGTGCCTTTATATTCAAGTCCAACTTCTTTTAATTTTTCATTTACTTTTGCTTTTAATTCTGGATCGTTGTCAAGCCTATCTTTTGCTAGCGATGTGTTTAATTGGCAAGTATTGCAAATAGTAACCATAGTAAGTCCAAGTTTTTCCGCATAGCAAATATTTCTAGCATTTAAAACTAAGGATAACATATCATCAAAATCTTGTAAATGACTTGCTCCGCAACAACTGGCTTCATCTAATAAAATTAACTCTATTCCAAGTTTATTCGCAATACTTAAAGTAGATTTCAATAATTCAGGAGTTGATTCTTTTGCAGTACAGCCTGTATATAGAGCATATTTTAATTTTTTCATTTTTTATTCCTAAAACTTTGCAGTTGAACAACTGTCAATTAATTTTTTAATTTCATCTAAATTTTTAGATTTTGGCATATTCCAAGGCATTGTAATTTTATCTTTTTTCCACATAGCAATTGCTTCTGGTATATGTTTCATTACACCAATATTTCCTTCGCTGTACCTTACAAGCTCACCTTCGTCTAAAATACCATGTTTTTTGATTGACCATTTAAAGCCAACTGCATGACGAACTGCTACATTCTTTAAAGCTAAACCTTTTTCAAATGTTTGTTGGTGTAATTTTGTAATTTTATCAATAGGGTTAAGTTCTTTTGGACAAGCTTCAGCACACTCATTACACTTAACGCAATCCCAAATACCACTTCCAAGAGTTTGCAAATCTTCTAATCTGCTTTGACTAGCCGTATCTCTAATATCAGAATTAAACCTCCACGCTTTGACAAGTGCTGCTGGACCTGTATAATTAGGATTTACTTCAACAACAGGGCAAGAATAAAAACAAGCACCGCATTGGATACAATAATCAGCCTCATCAAGTTGTTTATGTTGTTCACAAGTTACGATATTTTCTTCTTTTGGAAATTCGTCAATATTGGCTACTAAATATGGTTGAACTTTATTATATTTATTCCAAAAGTTTTCTTTATCAATTACCATATCTTTATATGCTCTTTTGATATCCTGAGGTTCGATGACTAATTCTTTTCCAAAAATATCAACAAGATCATATACTCTATCTTTACATGCTAAAGTTGCTTTACCATTAATTTTAACAGCACAACTTCCACAAATACCATGTCTGCAACTTCTTCTATATGAAAAACTTCCGTCATGTTCCCATTTGATTCTATTCATTACATCAAGAATTAACTCATCTTTTTTTACATTCATAAGAAATGTATCATAATGAGGTAAATAATCAGTTTCTTTATTGAATCTAAATACTTTAAATTTTATTTTTTTTGTATCACTCATAATCCACTCTCCTTAATAAGTTCTTGCTTCTGGTTCATATTTACCTAATTTTACATCCATATATTCAGTAAAAAAATCACCTTCTTTGTCCATGTAGGACATAGTGTGTTTTAAGAAGTTATCATCATCTCTATTTTGAAAATCTTCTCTATAGTGTGCTCCACGACTTTCTTTCCTTAAAATTGCACCCTCAACAATAAAAGCGGAAAAATCAATCATATGACCAAGCTCAATAGCTTCTTGCAAGTCAGTATTATATATATTTGATTTATCGTCAATTCTAATATTGTTAAATCTTAGTTTTAATTCTTTTAGTAATTTTTGTTGCTTTAATAAAGATTTTTCTGTTCTAAATACGCCAGCATTTTTGGTCATTCCTTCTTGTAGTTCATTTCTTAATTTTGGAATTCTTTCATCTCCATTTGAAGTTTTAAGTTTTTTAAGTTCCGCAATCATATCTAAAGCGTCCTGTTCAGTTGCATCTGCAAACGAAATACCTATTTTAATATCTTTTGCAATATTTGCTCCAACATGTCTTCCAAAAAACAAAGCTTCTAGAACAGAATTTGCTCCAAGCCTATTTGCTCCATGAACACTTACACAAGCACACTCACCAGCAGCATAAAAACCTTCTACAAATTCTACACTATTTTTTCTTACATGACCGTCTATATCACAAGGAATTCCACCCATTGAATAATGAGCAGTAGCAGCAATAGAAATTGGTTCTTTAATCATATCTTGACCTAAAAATGTAATCGCCAAATCTCTTAATTCTGGAAGTTTGGAGTTGATTAAGTCAGCACCTAAGTGTGTTAAATCAATATTTACATGATCTTTGTTTTTTCCACACCCACGACCTTCTAAGATTTCTTGTGTAATTGCGCGACTAACAACATCTCTTGAAGCAAGTTCGAGTTTATTTGGAGCATATTTTTCCATAAATCGCTCACCTTTGGAATTGAATAATTTTCCACCTTCGCCTCTTGCAGCCTCGCTGATAAGCACACCGCTACCTGCTATTCCTGTTGGATGAAATTGTACAAATTCCATATCTTCAAGCGGAAGACCATGACGAGCCACAATTGACAAAGCATCGCCTGTGTTTGCATGTGCATTTGAATTAATAGCAAATGCTCTTCCATAACCACCAGTTGCAAACATAACAGCTCTTGCATTAAAAATCATAGGTTTACTATCTACTAAATTAAAGGCAACTACCCCATTGATTTTGCCATCTTTATAAATAATATCAGATACATAATATTCATCTTTAAAATCAACACCATCCCTATGAGCTTGTTCGTAAATTGTTTGCAATAAAGTTAGTCCTGTTCTATCTTTTGCATAACAAGCTCTAGGAGAACTTTGACCACCAAATGGTCTTTGGGCAATTTTGCCTTCATCATTTCTACTAAAGACAGCACCCATTTTTTCAGCCCATCTAATTGTTTCAGGAGCTTTTGAACACATAAGTTCAATAGTATCTTGATCTCCTAAATAATCGCTACCTTTTACGGTATCAAAAATATGTAAATCTACGCTATCTTCATCACTTAATGCCGCATTAATACCACCTTGGGCAGCACCAGAATGAGATCTTAATGGATGTAATTTTGTAAGTACACAAACGCTTAATCCAGTATTAGCAACTTCTCTAGCTGCTGCACAACCAGCTAATCCTGCTCCTACGATTACAACATCATACTTATGAATTGGAATACTCATATCTTTCCTTTGTTAGTTTCACACTATTTTAATATAGTTATATAAAAAATATTTATATTTATTTTACAAAAGTTTTATATATAATCATATTAAATAATACTTATTGTAAATAACAAAAAAAGTATTGTTACAAATTGAAGCAAGAATAATAAGAATAAATGATAAATAGTATATGGTAAGATAACGATAAATTTACAGTAAATTTATCGTTTATTTTATAAAAAAGAAATTTTTATTTTATGCAAATCAAACCCAAGTTTTGTTGGATTTTTTTCTCCGTTAAGTAATCTGATAAATTGATTTTTTGAAATTACTGGTATATTTATTTCTCTACTAGTTGTTTTCTCAATATTTTTTTGTTCTTTATCAAAAACTAAAATATCTTCTTCATTGTTTACCATGATAAAGTCTGCATTTTTATCTTTTGCTTCAAGTAATATATTGCCAGCAATTTTTAATGAAAAATTTTTATTTGCAATTTTTGAACAAAGAGCCAAGTCATCATTCTTTGAAACCAAATTTATAAAATTTGCTTTACTTTGTTTGATAATTGATTCTAAAGAATTGCCATTTATCCCATCATAACTTGCTATGTTAAAATTTAAAAAATTTTGAGAAATATTAGTGATTTCCTCCAAAGATTCTATTTCTTTTTTTACTTGTGTTTGTGAAAAATCAGGAAGCATTTTAAATAGGTTTTGAATTATTTCTTCCTGCGTATTATCATAATTAAATATTTTATTTTTTAGTGAAGTGTGATACCAAATACCATTATTTTTATCAGCAATTATGTCTAAAATTTTATTTTTTAATTCTGGATTTGAATTTATAATATCATCTGCTATTAATAAGGCATGATCTCCAATATAGCTATCATTAAAATTTAAAGTATTAGAAGCATAATATTCCAATTGGTATTTATTAAAATAATCTTCTTTTTGTTCTTTTGTTAAATAGTCATCAAAAATATTAATTTTTTGTAAAAAATCATCTTGATTTATTATTAAATCATTTAAAGCTCTTTTTGTGCTAACAGGAGAAATTTCTAAAGTTTTACTTGTTTTTTTAACAACAGATGAAACTAATTCTTCAGATGTAAGATATAAGTTATTAATTTTTAGGTTGCAAACATTTGTATTGTCAAAATCAAATTTTTCAATTTTATTTAAATTGTTTAATAAATCTATTAATTTGTCATTTTTTTCATACATCATTGTGTATTTTTTAAAATATGGTAAATAGTCTGTCTTGTGATTAAATCTAAACAATTCTATAAATACTTCTTTTGCCATTACTATTGCCTTTTTTTTAAATTAATGCATTATAATAAATATATTATTAAACTCAAATTATTTGTGTAAATAATTTTTTTTAAAAACTTATTCAAAATTTAAATATAAAGTAAAATATCAGTATAATTCTTTTTATGAATAAAGAAGATTTTTTTATAAAACAATTTATTAAAAATAGTGGTAAACATAAGAATAATAATAAATTTATTGGTGATGATGGAGCTATAATTAATGAAAATTTAAAAACCAAGAATGAAAAATATGTAATAAGTTCAGACGCTTTTTTTGAAAATGTTCATTTTAAAAGAAGTTGGATGAACTTGAAACAAATTGGACAAAAAGCTATGCTTGTGAATATCAGTGATGCTATTGTTATGAACGCAGTTGCTAAGTATGCTTTATTAACTGTTGCTATTCCAAAAGAGTTTAATAAAAAAGATTTAAAACAACTAGCAAGCGGTTTTAAAAAAGTAGCTAAAAAATATAATATAAAAATAATTGGCGGAGATACGATTGCTAATAAAAAACTTGATATTTCTATTACAATTATCAGCATAACTAAGAATTCAACTTTACGAAGTGGCACTAAAAAAGATGATTTGGTTTGTTTTACTGGTAACTTAGGAAAATCCAAAAAAGATTTAGAAAAACTTTTAAAAAAAGAAACTATAGATAAAAAATCTAAATTTATAAAGCCACAATTAAAACCATATTTTTTCTATGAAATAAGTCCTTTTGTAAACAGTGCATTGGATATTTCTGATGGATTATTTTTTGAGCTTGAAAGATTAAGTAAAATTAATAAAATTGGTTTTGAATTTTTTGAAGATATTAAAGAGGAAATAGGGTGTAGTGGTGAAGAATACGAAATACTTTTTACATTTAATAAAAAAGTAAAAAGTAAGATTAAAAAAATAGCAAAAAGACATAAAATAAAATTAAGCATATTTGCAAAAGTTATTGAAGGCAAATATAAAAATAAATGCAGAGGGCATCATTTTTAATGATAGGTCTTGAAATATTAATAATAAATAAAATAAGGAAATTACAAGATGAATAATACAACAAAACAATATTTTTTAAATCACAGCAAAATAGATGTGCATTTTAAACAAAGCAAAGATGATTTTATAGTTACAGAAATACCGCTGTATGAATTTAGTGGTGAAGGTGAACATATCATTTTAAAAATTCGTAAAAAAGATTTAACTACTTGGGATGCTTTAAATATTATAAGTGATTATGTTGGCTGTAAATCAAGAGATATAGGGTATGCAGGACTTAAAGATAAAAATGCAATGACTATACAAAGCATATCTGTTCCTAAAAAATTTGAAGAAAAAATTGATAAATTTGAACATCCTTTGATTAAAATATTAGAAAAAACTTATCATAATAATAAATTAAGAATAGGTCATCTTAAAGGCAATAATTTTTTTATAAGACTTAAAAGAGTATTTCCAAATGATGCTGTTAAGTTAGAAGAAGTATTAAAGAAAATTGCAGTTTTTGGAATGCCAAATTATTTTGGGTTTCAAAGATTTGGCATAGAAGGTAATAATTATCTTAAGGGAAAAGATATTATTGATGGTAAACTTAGGGAAAAAAATAGAAAATTAAAGCAGATGTATGTAAATGCATATCAAAGTTATCTTTTTAATCAATGGTTAAGTAAAAGAATAGAGACAAGCAAACTTGTAAATGCATTTAAACCAAAAGAAATTTATGAAAAATTAAATATGAGCGAAAATGAAATAAAAGAATTAAAAAATCAAAAACATCCTTTTAAAATTTTATTAGGAGATGTAATGAGTCATTATCCATTTGGTAAAATCTTTTATGTAGAAAATTTAACAGATGAAGCAGAAAAATTTAATAATCAAGATAGAGTGCCTACAGGATTACTTTGTGGTAAAAAAGTAAAAATTGCTATTGATAAAGCTAGAGAATTAGAAAAAGATTATGATAAAAAAACCATTATGGATGGAAGTAGAAGATTTGCATGGGTTTTTCCATCTGAAATTCAAAGTAATTTTAAAGAGGAAAAAAATTGGTTTGAGATAAATTTTACACTTCCAAAAGGTAGCTATGCTACAGAATTGATAAGTGAATTATTACATATATAAAGATATATATGTAAGTAATGATTTAATCTAGGTGTATCTGCCTACTAATGCTTCTAATTCATCTTCGCATAAAAATTCAGCACACTCTTCAGCAGTGATATGTTTTGCTTTTGCAAATTTTGTATTTTCAGGATGTATTAAATTTGCAACTCTTTCAATTTTTTGTCTATGTGAATCTTGAGCTTGCATTGATGACATTGTGATAGTAATATTATTAATAATACTATCAATGTCACTTTGTAGGTCTTTGCTTTCTTTTAAGTTATCTAATTTTTCTAAAACAACATCAAGATGATTCATAACTTCTAAAGAAATCGTTTCAGATTCTTCTATAATTTCACACAAGGAAGAAAATATTTTAATTTCACTTTTATCCATTTATTTTACCAACTTTTTTGATGTTAAGATTTGCACTTGTCTTTTTTGATAGCATTTAAACTTCCAAATACTCTCATGATTTCTATTTCTATTTTTTTAGCATATTCGTTTAATATATCATTTGATTCATTGTTTGTATTTGCATCCATTAAATCTTGACCATATTTTTTTAGATTTTTACTCATTTGTTTCATATCTTCTACTAGCTGCATATTTACATTGCTATTGTTATTTAAATAATTATCAAGCCAACTAGACAATTCTCTAAATTCTTTTACCTCACTAATAGTATTGTTAGATAAATTTCCATACAGTGTGTCTTTCCAACCAAATAATTCAACCTTAAGATTTGCAGTATTATATATAAGATCAATATCACAAACTTGCTCTCTAGTATCTTGTAAAAAGTCAGCTCTTGAAGCTGCACTTACAAGCGATGTTGACATACTTGCAATACCTGATGACATATCTGCAATTTCATCCGCAACTCTAGCATTTTGTTGAGTTGATTTGTCAAGAATGTTTACTGCATCATTGATTTGATTTATTCCTCTTTCTTGTTCTTTTGAAGCTTCTGCAACATTATTTATCATTTCTAAAGTTGATTGAATATTTTTATTAAGTTTAGAATATCCCTCTATCATATTACTAGATATATCTTTCCCTTCGCTTGCTTTTGATGTTGCATTTTCCACTAAAGTTTTAATTTCATTTGCTGCTTCTGCACTTCTTGAAGCTAGATTTCGTACTTCTTGAGCAACTACGGCAAACCCTTTACCAGCCTCTCCAGCTGTTGCTGCCTCAACTGCAGCATTTAAGCTTAGGATATTTGTTTGAAATGCTATTTGATCAATAACTTCAATAGATTCATTAATAGCTTTTACTTGATTGTCAATTTCATCCATCGCAACAGCTGTTGAATTTGCTAAGCTTAAACCATTACTAGCAGAAGAAGTAACTTCTTTTGCTAATATTGACATTCTTGAAGTTGTTTCTGTATTTCCTTTGATGTTTGCAGTAATTTCTTCAAGTGCAGCAGCAGCTTCTTCTAAAGATGCAGCTTGTTGATTTGAAGCAGTTGATAAAGAGCTTGAAGCAGTTGATAGAGTATGTGTATTTTGGTTTAAACTATCCCCAGCATTCATAATCATAGCTAAAATTTCTGAAGTATTATTTCCTACAAGTTTAATACCAGCAGTAACAGATCCTAAATCACCATAAACACCCTTATCATCTACTTCGAAATCATATTTTGATTTACTATATTCTCTTAAAGCAGTATTTATTTTAACAAGGGTTGATTGTACATGAGAAATCATTTTATTTAATTTATTTTTTAAATCATCCACATTAGGATTTGCAGCTACAGAATTTACCGAATACCCAAAGAAACCATTTTTTGTTTTTTCTAGCACATCATTTACTTCATTTATAACAATAGCATCCTGTTTAAGTCCAGCATCTATTTTGTCCATATATTTATTAAATAATTGAGCAACTTCCCCTATTTCATCTTTTGTGGCTATTTCCAATCTTACGCCACCGTGTTGATCTTTTGATTCTATAAGATTTGTAAAGCCATCTTTTAGACCATTTATAGGATTTGTTGCTCTTTTTACAACAAAAAATACTATACCTATAGTAATCCATCCAAGTATTGTAGAAGTAGCTACAATATAAGTGATTAATGACAGTAAAGTATTATCTGATTCTTCTAAAGAAAAAGTTAAATCCATTACTCCAATCACATCACCGACTTGTTCATTTGGATGACACATAAGACAATCTGGTGTAGCTATCATAGGCTTAATCATTCTTAAATTATGACCATCTTTACCGTTTACTTCTATAACTTTTTCTTTTTTTGTTTTAAAAGCTTTTAGCGTTTGAGTGTCTGTAGTGTATTTTGTACTAGGAGAATACATTTCTATAGTACCTTTACCTTTAGCAACAATTAAATGTTTTACACCCTTGATATTTCTAGCTTCATCTTCAGCTTTTAAAATTGTAGCGGGATCTCCACTGTTCATTGCATTTCTTAAACTTTGAAACATCGCAGTATTTAGCATATGTAGACTTCTTTTAGTCTCATTCATTGATGCATCATTAACTTTAACTGTTGTTATAACTATAACACCAAAACTACTTAAAGACATAAGGATAAACATCCAAAATATAACTTTGTTGCTAATCTTTTTATTAATCCAATTAAACATTTCGCTACCTTTTAAAATAATATGTAGAATTATACAATATAATAAATAAAGTTTAGATATAATCTTAAAAAAATAATAAAGAGTTTTCATGATAGTAGGTATTGAAGGAAAAATTGTAATAAAAGAGCCAACATATTTGAATATTAATGTAAATGGAATAATATATAAAGTTTATGTGTCTCTAAATTGTAGTAGTGCTATAAATACGGAAAATGTTTTTCTTAATACTACTTATATAGTAAAAGAAGATAGTCAAAGCCTGTATGGTTTTATAAATAAAGATGAAAAAAAACTTTTTGATACTGTTATCAAAATAAATGGAGTTGGTCCAAAAGTTGCTTTGGCTATTTGTAGTACTTTTACGCCAGTTTTGTTTTCTAATGTAGTTGCCAATAAAGATGTATCTACATTAAAAAGAGTTCCAGGAATTGGACCAAAAGGTGCAAGTAGAATTCTTGTGGAGCTTAGTGGATTTGTTGTTACAAATGACGAAAATGAAAAATTTGGAGCAAGTTCAAGCGAAGCAGTTTTAGCTTTGGAATCTTTAGGATTTAAGAAAGATCAGATAAGCAAAGTATTATTAAATTGTGTTGCAGAAGATACTTCTAGCCTAGTAAAAGAAGCATTAAAAAAATTACAAAGATAAGAATAAAAAGAAGATTGGATAAAAAATGAGCATAGCAGTATTGTTTGGAAGCAGAAGTTTTGAGCATGAAATAAGCATAGTAAGTGCAATCGCAATGAAAGATATAATCAAAGAAACTTTAGTTTATATCTTTATTGATAAGCATAGAGAATTTTATTATATACCAGCATCAAAAGCAAAAGCAAATTTTTTTAGTAGTGGCGAATATAAGAAATGTGAAAAATTAGAGTTAAAAAATGGTGGTTTTTATAAAAAAAGTATGTTTGGCCAGAAAAAATTAGAATTTGATTTTTTACTAAATTTAGTACATGGTGGCGATGGTGAAGATGGAGTTCTCGCATCTTTATTTGAGTTTTTTTCTATTGATTTTGTAGGACCTAGAGTAGAAGCTAGTGTTGTTAGTTGTAATAAATATCTAACAAAAGCATATGCAAAAAATCATAATGTAAATGTAATAGATTATAAGCATTTTGCAAAAAATGATACGATAACGATAGACGAATATCCTGTGATTGTTAAGCCTATAAGGTTAGGAAGTAGCATAGGTGTAAGTATAGTTAAGGAGCAATCAGAATTAACTTATGCACTTGATGTTGCTTTTGAATTTGACGACGAAATTATAATAGAGCCATTTATAAGTAATATAAAAGAGTATAATCTAGCAGGTTGTAAGATAAATAATGAATTTCAATTTTCTATAGTTGAAGAGCCACAAAAAGAAGAATTTCTTGATTTTGATAAAAAATACTTAGATTTTAATCGTACTAGCAAAGTGCAAAAAGCAGATATTCCAGCACATTTAGAATTTGAACTAAAGCAAACTTTTAAGAAAATTTATAACAATACTTTTGAGGGTTCTTTGATTCGTTGTGATTTTTTTAGGATAGATGAAAAAATTATTTTAAATGAAATAAATTCAATACCAGGAAGTATGGCAAATTATTTATTTGATAATTTTAATAAGATTTTAAAAGATTTATCATATTCGTTACCAAAAAAGAAGATGGTTAATATTACTTATGATTATGTAAATAAAATCCAAAGTGCTAAAGGTAAAGCTTAGTTGGCACAAAAACAAATAGAATATAAAAATAATTTTTTTAATATAAATTATGAAATATTAAATCAAGAACAAAAAGACATTATGATATTTTTGCATGGTTGGGGTAGCAATAAAGAGATAATGAAACAAGCCTTTGGAAATTATTTGCAAAATTATCAACATATTTATTTAGATATGCCTGGTTTTGGCAAAAGCAATAATGAGATAGTTTTAACTACGCAAGATTATGCAAATATAATTAAAGAATTTATTTCAAAATTCAAAATTGATAATTCAAAATTAACAATATTTGGTCATTCGTTTGGTGGAAAAGTGGCAACTTTAATAAGTCCTAAAAAATTGGTTCTTTTAAGTACGGCAGGAATAGTAGAGGAAAAATCTGCAAAAACTTTATTAACAATTAGAATGGCAAAAATATTTAATAGATTTGGCTTAGGAAAAGTAACTAAACTTTTAAGAAGCAAAGATGTTGAACAGATGAATGAAAATATGTATGAAACTTTTAAAAATGTTGTAGATGAAGATTTTAGTGAAAATTTTAAAAAGTACAATGGAGAAGCTTTGATTTTTTGGGGAAATAAAGATATAGCCACAACTTTAAATTCTGGTAAAATGATACATTCTCTTATGAAAAATAGCAAATTCAAATCTTTTGATTCAGATCATTATTTTTTCATTAAATTTGCAAAGGATATAACTGATGGAATATCTTGATATATTTACAAATATTTTTTTGATAATGAGTTTGGGTTGGTATTTGATTACAAATCTACAATGGTACAATTATAAAATTCAAAGGGTAATTTTAAAACACCATAAACAGCAATGGCATATAGTTTATTTTATTACGCCATTTGTGTTATTTTATTTACTTGATGGTTTTTATTTTTATATTTATTTTTATATGCTATATCTTACTAGTTTTGTCATATGGAATAAAAATCTTGATAAGCCTTTGGTGCTTACATCGCGTGTAAAGCGTTTTTTGATTGCTTTATTGTTTATAACATTTGTAGTAGATGGATTGTGTGTCTTAAGTGATGGTTGCTCTCTTGGGGTATTTGTACCGTTATTTTTGGCTTGGGGAATATCTACAATAATAGAAAAAATATTTTTTATTAGTTTTAAACATAAAGCAAAAAAAAGACTTCAAACTATAAATGGATTAAAAACTATTGCTATTACTGCTTCATACGGAAAGACTTCTATTAAAAATTATTTATATCAAGTTTTAAGTAAAAAATTTAATGTTTATATGACACCTAGAAGTGTAAATACAATTGGCGGAATTGTAAAAGATGTAAATGATGATTTGCCTCTTGAAACTGAAATTTATATAGCAGAAGCAGGGGCAAGAGTTAAAGGAGATATTGAAGAGATTTCTTTGTTTTTAGAGCATCAATATGCCATCATAGGTAGTGTAGGTGAGCAACATATAGAGTATTTTAAAACTTTGGATAATATTATAAATGCAAAAATGGAGATTTTAAAATCTCCTAGATTAAAACATGGTTTCGTTCATGATAGTGTGCCTATTTTAGAGTATGATACAATCACAAAATTTCCAAGCGGTTTAGAAATAATAAAAAGTGATTTAGATGGTATTTGGTTTGATGTTGAAGTAAATGGCAAAATCGAGCATTTTCACTCTCCAGTTTTAGGAAGTTTTAATGCTATAAATTTAACGGCAGTTGTTTTAATCGCTTCAAAATTAGGCATGAATACAGATGAAATTAAACTAGCACTTCATAATTTAAAACCGGTAGCTCATAGACTTCACCTAAGTAAAGCTGGCGGTAAAATAATAATAGATGACAGCTTTAACGGCAATCTTGAGGGAATGCTAGAAGCTATAAAAATAAGTAGCACCTATAGTGGAAGAAAGGTGATAGTAACTCCTGGACTTGTAGAATCTACAATGGAAGCAAATGTAAAATTAGCTCATGCTATTGATGAAGTATTTGACTTTGTAATAATTACAGGAAAATTAAATGCAAAACTTTTGCAAAAAACAATCACAAAAACAGCTGTTCTTATGCTTGATAATAAACAACAATTAGAAGAGTCTTTAATAGAACATACAAATATGGGTGACTTGGTTTTGTTTGCCAATGATGCTCCGAATTTTATATAAGGGTAAATGATGGATAGACTTTATGCACCTTGGCGAACCGAATATGTAACTGCAAAAAAAGAAAAAATTGAAGGTTGTGTTTTTTGTCATATAGCTAAAAATATTGATAAAGATGAAGAATTAGGTGTTTTGCATAGAGAAAAAGATTTTTTTATTGTAATGAATAAGTACCCTTATGCTCCTGCTCATTTTATGATAATACCAAATCATCATACTGATAAGCTAGAAGATTTAGATCCTGACACTTTGGCAAGAATGTCAAAAATGGCTCAATGCGGTGTGAGATTATTAAAAGATGTTGTAAATGCAAAAGGTGTAAATATAGGTATGAATTTGGGTCAAGTTGGAGGTGCTGGAATTGCTGAGCATATTCATTTGCATTTAGTGCCTAGATGGATGGGTGATACAAATTTTATAACAACTATTGCGGATACAAGAATTTTTAGTACAGATTTTAATAAAATTTATAAACGATTAAGAGAAGAAGCACCAAAATATTTTAAATGAAAATATTTTTAGACGATTTAGAATTTACTGTTATACATAGGGCAAATAAAAGAATAAAAAGAATTAGCTTAGTTCTTGAAAATAAAGATGAGATTATAGTCAAAACTCCGCTTAAAATTAAAGCAAATCAACTTCGTGATATAGTTTTGCATCATAAGCAATGGATAATAAATATTATCAAAAAAGTTCCTGCCAAAAATCAATTTGATTTTATTTGTGGCGGAAAAATACCATTTATGGGTATTGATTATCGTTTAGAACTTATTGAAGATGATAAAATGATAAATCCAAAATTTGTTTTAAAAGATGATGTTTTTTATGTTTATTATAATGAAGAAAAAAAAGAATATCAAGATTTTTTAGATGGTTTAAGTAAATTTTATAAAAAAATGGCAGTTAAATGTATCGACCCACTTTTTGATAAATGGTGTTTTGAAACCAATCTGTATCCTGAAAAGATAGGATATAGGAAAGCAAAAAGACGATGGGGGAGCTGTAGTCATATTAATAATATTTCTATAAATTATATGCTTTTACAATTTTCCGCTGAAGCAATTGAATGTGTTGTTTTGCATGAACTTTGTCATATAAAAGAAAAAAATCATTCAAAAAGATTTTGGAATTTGGTTAGTTTATATATGCCTGATTATAAAGAACGAGAGAAAACATTAAAAGCTAAATTATTTTAAATATTTAATTGCATTTATGTAGCTTTTGTTTGATAAATTGTTATTTTTTTCATACGCAATATCAAAAGCAGTGCCATGATCAACACTTGTTCTTATAATTGGTAAATTTAAAGATACATTGATGCCTTCATCAAAATAAAGTGCTTTAAGTGGTGCTAGTCCTTGATCGTGATACATTGCTATAAAATGCTTATATTTTTTTCTAAAATTTGGAGTAAAAGCAATGTCTGGAACTACTAAAAAAAATTTACTTTTTAATAATTTATTTACTTTTTTTATTGCTTTTTTAATTTTTATCTCTTCATTTCCTAATACTCCATTATCTCCAGCATGTGGATTTAATCCAAGGACTGGAATTGATTGATTTGAATTGATATTAATAGAATTAAAAAAATCTATTAAAAATTTTGTTAATTTCTTTGTTTTGATTTGATGTGCTACTTTTTTAAGTGGAATATGTTCTGTAAAAAGTGCTACAAACATTTTGTCGCAACCTAACATCATAATCGCATCTTTTTTAAAAACATCCCTTAGCATATCAGTATGCCCTACATAAGTAATTCCTGCTTTATTCCAAGAATTTTTATTTATAGGAAGCGTGCAAATGCCATCTACTTTTTTATCTTTTGCTAAATTTGTTGCGGTTTTAAAACTATCATATGAAAATTGACCACTTTTTTTAGATACTTTTTTTGGCTTGATTTTAAAATTTTTATATTTACCATAAAGATTAAAATCATTTGGAATTTGAATATTAAGCAATTTGCTTGTTTGCTTTAAAAGAGTTTTATTTATGCAGTAAATTGGATTGCAAAATTCTTTTATATTTTTATGATTTTCTAAAGCAAGTTGAATACCAACACCGTTTAAATCACCAATAGAAATAGCTAATTTTTTCTTTTTCATTTAATCTATTAATTTTTTCATATCAGTTATTGCTTTTTCAAGACCTACAAATACGCTTCTAGCAATGATACTTTGTCCGATATTTAATTCTTCTATTTGTTTAATATTTGAAATTAAATTAACATTTTGATAATTTAGTCCATGACCAGCAGCAACTTTTAGTCCAAGTTTTGAAGCATTTTTTGAAATCTTTTTTATTTCTTTGATGCTTTTGTTTAATTTTTTCAATAACTCTTCTCTGTTTAAATCCAATTCTTCTATTGTATGATGTGTTTTATTTAGTCCACTATAAAGCATTGCGTAAGTATTTGCAAAACTTCCAGTATGAAGCTCAATCCAATCAACATCTAATTTTTTAGATAATTCAATCATTTCTTTGTTTGGATCAATAAACAAAGATACTTCTACTTCATGTTCTTTTAATTTTTTTATAGTTTTTTTGATTTGTGCAAAATTACTTTTTACATCAAGACCACCTTCGGTTGTAACTTCTGCACGATTTTCTGGAACTAAAGTTGCTCTATGTGGTTTCAAAGAACAAACAATATCAATAATTTTGTCATTTATACTGCATTCTAAATTTACAGGAAGTGCTGATAAATTTATAATATTTTTAGCATCCTCATCAACTATATGTCGCCTATCTTCTCTTAGATGAATAGTGATTTGATTTGCACCGCTTAATTTGCAAATTCCAAGCGCGTCTAAAGGGTTTGGGTCATTGATTTGCCTTGCTTCTCTTAAAACTGCGATATGGTCAATATTTACCCCGAGTTGCATAAATGTTCCTTTTTTTATAAATTATTATTTTTTAAAATTTCCAATATCTTCTTGTCATCAATATTTAATATGTCAGATTTAGAATATATAGTCATTAAATATATGTTTTGCTTTTTATCCAAATAATAATATATTATTCTAAAATCTTTGCTTTTTCTTGTTGAAATTGATGATTTTTCTAATCTAATTTTATAACAATTAGAGCCTAGGTAAATTCCGGCTTTTGGATTATCGAGCAATATATTGTTTAAAATTTTTAAATCTTTTGGTAAATTTTTGTATTTTTTATATAATTTTTTAATATTTTTTGTAAAATTAGATAAATTAATTATTTTCAAGTTCATCTATTAATTCATCTAAAGTTTGTAGGTTAGTTTTGTTATTTATAGCTTTTTTTAATTCTTGTGATGTTTTATCAAATTTATCATAAAATATTTTTGTTTTTTGTTCATTTATGTATGACTTTACAGCTTCTACAATTATTTCGCTTCTATTTAATGAAAAAGTTTTTGTAAAATTATCTAAATCATCAATTAAATATTGAGGTAATCTTAACCCAATTTGTTGTTTTTGCAACTGCATTAAATCATACATAATCCAACCCTTTATTTTGTATATAAATATTATATAACAATTATATAATATTGTCAATAAATAGCACTCTCTTTTGACAAGTGCTAATTATTATGCTATAATCAGCGCAAAATTTAAAAATTTATTTAGTAGATGACACTCATTGCATTAGCAATTTTGTCATAATAATCAAGGATAATAAAAATGGCAAAAAGTTTATATGATACATTAGAAATTAGTGAAAATTCATCATCAAGCGAAATAAAAAAAGCATATAGAAAGCTGGCTAAAAAATATCACCCAGATATTAATAAATCACCAGAGGCAGAAGAGAAATTTAAAGAAATAAATGCAGCTTATGAAGTTTTGAGCGATGAGCAAAAAAAAGAACAATACGATATGCATGGCGATAGTATGTTTGGCGGACAAAATTTTCATGATTTTGCATCTGGACAAGGTGCTGGTACTGATATCAATGATATTTTACGACAAATGTTTGGACAAGGTGGAGGTTTCGGTAACACTGGAGGTTTTGGTGGTGCCGGAGGTTTTGGAGGACACCAAGGCTTTGGTACTCCAGATTTAGATATAAGTGCAACTTTATCAATAGATTTTAATACATCAATTTTAGGCGGAACGCAAAATATATCTATAAATGGCGAAAGTTTTGACATTAAAATACCAGAAGGCATAGCAAATGGTCAAAAAATTAGAGCAAAAGGCAAGGGCAAACAATCGCAAGGTTTTCCAAGAGGAGATTTAATAATTACTTTGAATGTTAAAATAAGTAATGAATATGAAAGAGAAGATGATGATTTGATTAAAAGTTTTGATATCTCTCTTTATAAAGCTTTGTTTGGCGGAAAAATAGAAATAGAAACTTTGCATAAAAAGCTTACTCTAAAAGTTCCACAAAATACAAAGCAAAATCAAAAATTTAGAGTAAAAGATTTAGGTGCTTTAAATAGAAAAACCAAACAAAGAGGAGCTTTGTATCTAAAGGCAAATATTATTTTGCCGAAAATTGAAAATTTAGATGAAAATTTTAAAAAAGCATTAGAAGAAAAATTACCAAAAGATGTATAATTTAGCTAAAAATTAATCTAGCGTATATTTAACACTGTAACCTCTCATTGATGGAGGGGTGTCGTAATAATTTTTATCATCATGTGCAATAATTTGAGTATCTAAATCTTTTGGTGTTGGAGCTTGATTTTTATCTGTAGTCATTGTATTCTTTTCTTGAAATCCAGTTGCTACAATAGTAATTTTAACTTCATCGTTAGCTAAAGTATTATCAGTTGTTGTACCAAATATAACATACGCATCACCATCAATAGTATCATGAATATTATTCATAATATCTCCAATAGCAAACATAGAAACTTTTGGACTTACTGTCCAGTGTATCATTATACCTTGCGCACCACTTAAGGATATTTCATCTAATAGTGGAGATTTTATAGCATTTTCTAGTGCTTTATTGGTTGCATCTTCACCTTTTGCTGTTCCAATTCCCATGATTGCCATACCTTTGTATTGCATTACTGTTTTTACATCAGCAAAATCTACATTTATACCACCACTACCAGGCTTTAATATAACTTCGCTCATTCCGTGAACAGCTTGGTATAAAATATTATCAACTATTTTAAATGCATCTTGCATGCCAGTATTTTGATCAATTATATCCATTAGGCGATCATTTGGGATTACTATTATTGAGTCACTTACTTTTTTTAGTTCATCAAGACCTAGTTGTGCTAAACCTGCTCGTTTTCTACCTTCCCATTTAAATGGTTTTGTTATAACAGATACCGTTAAAGCACCGGCTTCTTTTGCTGCTTGAGCAATAATTGCAGCTGCACCAGTTCCTGTGCCTCCACCAAGACCAGCTGCAACAAAAACTATATCAGCTCCATCAAGGACTTCTTTAATTTCTGATATACTTTCAATTGCTGCTTCTCTTCCAATTTCTGGTTTCATTCCAGCGCCAAGTCCACGAGTTAATTCAGGACCTAATTGTAGAGCTTTTGGAGCCAATGATTCTCTTAAAACTTGCAAATCTGTATTTGCAACTATTAAATCAATTTTGTGTGTGCCTTCTCGGATCATATGATTAATCATATTACATCCTCCGCCTCCAACACCAACAACTGCAATTTTGGCTTCATTTTGTGCAAGTGTTTTTGATGGCATTTGCGCAGTAATATTATCTGAATTAAAAAGATTGTTATTCATATTATAGCCACCTTCCAATTTTATCCCATATGGAAGTCTTTGTTTTATTAGGTTCTATTTTAATGGCGTCAAGTGTATCTTCTGGTGATAATTCACTATTATTATTTGCTGTTTCAGATATTTTTTTATCTTCCTCTTTTTTTCTTAATTCTTTGTTTGAATCAAGCTCAAAAAATGGGTCAGTATCTAAAGCATATTTTAATAGTCCCGCAATTGTTGACATAGTAGGAGTATTGAAGTCAACATAGCCATTTTGTATATTTATTGGGTTTGATATTTTGACAGGAATATCTACAAAAATTTTCTGAGCTAACTCTTTAATTCCTTTGATTTGACTCAAACCTCCGGTGATTACTATTCCACCATCAATGTGTTCTTTCATGCCACTTAATTCTATTTTATTTTTAAGAAGACAAAGTAATTCTTCAACTCTTGCATGAATGATTGGCTGTATTTGCACCAAAGGTATTTCTTTTGTTTCTGTTTCATTTCCTAAAAGTGGTATCTTTACTTTGCTAATTGACATTTCATCGGTTTCTATTGGCAGAAGTGAACCGTATTGATTTTTTATCATATTTGCTGCATTATATGGAGTATGTAAAATAATTGATAAATCATTGGTAATATGTTCACTTCCTATAGCAATAAAATCATTATAAGCAATTGTTTGCCCTTTAAATATTGTTAATTCACTTGTGCTTCCACCAAGATCAAGGACTGCTGCTCCTAATTTTTTTTGGTCATCTTCAAGTACTGCTATTGAAGATGCATATCCATTTAATACAAAATTTGTTGCTTCAAGATTTGATTTTTTTAAAACATTTTGTATATTTACAAGTGTTGTTTTTTTTGCTGTAACAATATTTGCATAAACTTCTAATCGTGAACCATGCATATTTAATGGATTGTTTATTTCATTTGAATCATCAATATTAAAATGCAAAGGTAAAACATGTATAACTTCGTAGTCTGGTATTACTTTGGCATTATAGAGCGCCATTTGTAAAACTTGGTTAATTTCATTATGTGATATTTGTCCACTTTGTATGTTTACAGCACCACCGCTTCTTAAACTTTTTGTATGTGTACCTGATATTGAAATAAATGTTGAATTAATAATTGTATCAGAACTTTGTCTTGCAGTTGTGATAGCATCATAAATTGTTGTACTTGCAAGATCTATATCTACTATTGAACCTTTGTTGATTCCATTACTTTTACAACTGCCAACACCTAGTATATTTATACGATTATTTAAATCATTTTGTGCAACAATAGCAGTAATCTTTGTAGTGCCAATATCAAGAGCTAGAATTGCATCATTATTCAACTTAATTTACCTTCATATTTGATGTAACTTCATATTTATTTTTTAATTGTTTTAATAAATTAGTTATTATTTCATTGTTTTTAAGATTTTTTAGTGTATTTTTTGCCTCTATATTTTGTGCATTATTTCCGATAGATATTTTAGAATCAATAATTTTATAAATAACAACTTTGTCATCTAAAGATATAGAGTTTATTTTTATTGACGAATTAAGAATATGTGTTATTAGTTTAATAGATTCTGCTTTTGATAATCCTTTAATTTCTTTAGAGAGATTCTTACCAACAAATCCAATATCTTTGCCTGTAAATTTTTTTGTTACTTCTATTGTTTTTTCTGCTAGTAAGTTACTAATTTTATTTATTTTATAATCAGATGTGACCATTTTATTAGCTTTTTCGAATGACAAAACTTGAGGTTTGATTTTACTTATTACTTTTGTAATTACAAAATACCCATTATCTTCTATAGGTTTTAATATTTTACCAGTAGAAGTTTTTATTATTTTGTTTATATTTTTATGAACTAAAATATTACTATCTTCAGAAATAGTTATTGTTTTATCAAATTTTAATTCACCTTTTTTTAGTTTTAAATATTTTTTTAAAGCATCTTTTTTTGTTGCTTTTTTATCATTGCTAATTTTTACTTTAGTTAATGCTATTTTATACGATTCTATTGATTTATAATTTTGTTTATTTTGTTCCCAATATTCTTTTATTTTTTCTAAAGATATATCTAATTTTAAATCTTTTTTATTTATGATATTAATTTTTACTTTATCTTGAATTGAATATAGACTGCTTAAATTAGTAAGTTCTTTTTTTGTAATATTTGCATTTAATATTAATTGTACTTTTTCTATTAATAAATCTCTTTTAATCTGTTTTTCATATTCATCAATATCTCTTCGATTTTGTTTTAATATTTTTTTATAAATATTTATATCAAATTTACCATCTTTGCTAAATGCTGGTATTTGAACAATATATTTTGCAAACTCTTTATCTGTTATATACAATCCTAAATCATCTGCATAATTTAGTAAAAGAAATTTTTGTACTAAAGAATTATAAGCCGCTTCTTCTAATTTAAATTGTTTTGCCATTTCTTGATTAAAAGTTTCACCAAAAGCACTTTTATATTTACTGTAAAGTGAGCTATACTCATTTTGTAAATCTGTAATTTTAATTTTTTTATTTCCAACAGTTGCAATGCCTCCACTAGAACTACCAAAAGTATAAGATCCCCATCCAACAGAACCAGCTCCAACAAATGCGATTGTACTTATCCATATAGTTATTATCAGCCATTTTTTATGGCGTTGCATCCACATTATCATTTTATAAAACCTTTTTGATATTAAAAATTATGAGTTATTTTATCTAAAATATGCTTTATAAAGGGTTAAGTCTCAAATTTTGCTGGAAAATTATCGCTAGTTATTGAATCGTCATAAGGATCTAAATGAATAGTAATTATCCAATTTTTATTTTTATCTAAATCTTTTATTTTTTCTTCTATTTCATCACTTATTTTATGTGCTTCAAAAAGTGTGATAATACAATCAAAAACCAAATGAACATCTACAAAATTATTATGTCCAGCTTGTCTTGTTTTTAAAAAATGGTAATCATTCACTAGAGTTTCATTTTTTATTATATTTTTTATTATATTTGTTGCTTCATCATCTAGAGATTTATCCAAAAGAACTAAAACACCATTTTCTATAAGTTCGTAAGCACTATATATAATAAATATAGATATTCCACTACCAATAACAATATCAAAAATTTCATTTTCTGTAAGAGTTACCAGTGCTAAAGATATTAAAACAGCACCATTTGCATAAATATCAGTTTTGTAGTGTAAAGCATCTGCTTTTATTACCATATTATTTGTTTTTTTTGCTATAGTGTTTAAATAAAGAACAAGAAAAAAAGTAATAAGAAGTGATATTGTCATAACATAAAGTGAAACTTCTAAGTATGATGAGACTTCATTATTATAATATTTTTTAATAGCAGTATAAAATAAAAATAATCCAGAAAATACTATAATTGTACCTTCAATCACAGAAGCCAAAGCTTCTATTTTACCACGACCATAATTAAAAAATTTATCCGCTGGTTTTTCTGAATTTGTAATAGCAAAATAATTAAATAAAGATACAAAAAGATCAAGTACACTATCAATGGCACTTGCTAAAACTGCCACTGAACCACTTAAAATTCCAACAAATAATTTTATTAAAGTCAATAAAAAAGCAACACTACTTGAAACAAGTGTTGCTTTTTTTTCTAAAGAAATCATTAAAAATCTTTTGGATTATTAAACATTTTAAAGTTTAACTTTTAAAATCTAAAATAAATTTTTTAATTCTGGATACCCCTTCTTTGATAGTTGCTTCATCTGTGGCAAAAGACATTCTGAAGTACCCCTCCAATCCAAAAGCAACTCCCGGAACAACAGCTACTCCAACTTCTTCCAATAATCCTTTTGAAAATTCCATACTATCGTTTGAAATTTCTTTGATATTTACAAATAAATAGAAGGCTCCATCTGGCTTTTCTACAGACAAACCATCAATTTTATTCATTAATTCACATGCAATATCTCTTCTTTTTTCAAATTCTTTTCTCATATTTTTTATATCTTTATCGGCATCACCATTTAGTGCAACGATAGCTGCTGCTTGAGTAATTGAGTTTATATTTGAAGTGCTTTGAGATTGTAATTTTTTCATAGCTTTTATTAAATTTTTATTTTTTGATGCTAAATATCCAAATCTCCAGCCAGTCATAGCAACAGATTTACTTAATCCATTTACAGTAATTGTTCTTTCAAACATATCATTATTTATGCTAGCTACTGCTGTAAAATTAGTATCTCCATATACTAGCTTTTCATACATTTCATCACTAATTACAGTTATATTTGTATCTTTTAAAACATCAGCTAAAGCAGTTAGTTCTTCTTTTGAATAAACACTGCCAGTAGGATTTGATGGTGTTGTTAAGACTAAAATTTTACTTTTTGGTGTAATTGCATTTTTAAGTTGTTTTGGTGTAATTTTAAAGGAACTTTTGTCATCAGTAATTATTTCTACTACGGTTCCACCACTATATTTTACTAGCTCAGGATATGTGACCCAATAAGGTGCTGGTATTATTACTTCATCACCATCTTCAATATAAGCTTGAAAAATATTAAATAAAGAGTGCTTTGCTCCAACGCTTACTATAATATCAGAGATATCATAATCTAAATTATTATCTCTTTTAAGTTTTTGAACAATAGCTTTTCTTGTATTTGGTGTTCCTTCAACAGCTGTGTATCTTGTATCATTATCCTGCAAGGCTTTGATAGCTGCATCTTTTATAACTTGCGGTGTTCCAAAATCTGGCTCACCTGCACTAAAACTAAGCACATCTTTTCCGTTTTCTTTTAATTCTCTTGAAAGTGTGGTGATTGCTATTGTAATAGATTCTGATAATCTATCCATTCTATCTGCGATTTTATTATTGTATTTTTTTTTCATTGTATAATAGTCCCTCTTTTTGAACAAAATTTTGCATTATTATACTAAATATTTAATCAATATTTTATTAATTTTAAGATAGTCTTATTTTACAAGGATTGAGTATTATGAAATATATTTATATTGGTTTATTATTTTGCTTATTATATGTTGGATGTGGATTTAAAGCAGATCCGGTGTATGTAGATGAAAAAAAAGAGAAAAAAGTAGGAAGTTAATGATTTATGATTATATAATTGTAGGTACGGGAGTTGCAGGACTTAGTGCTGCTAGATATTTGCCTTTAGATAAAAAAGTATTAATTGTGTGTAAAAAATCCCCTTGGGAATGTAATACATTTTACGCTCAAGGAGGTGTTGCAAGTGCTGTTGATCATAATGATATAGAACTTCATGTGAAAGATACGCTTGTAGCTGGAGTTGAATTAAATGATAAAAAAGCGGTACAAACTTTAAGTGAACACTCTATTGATGCAATTAAAGATTTAATGAACAGTGGTATGAAATTTGATTTAAATGATAAAGGAAATTTGGCATATACAAAAGAAGCAGCACACAGTAGAAATCGTATTCTTCATGCGGATGGAGATGCTACTGGTAGAGAACTTCATATGTTTTTATTAAAAAATTGCAAACATGAGGTTGTTGCAGATTCAATAGTTATTGATTTATTGTATGAAGATGGTGTTTGTCATGGTGTGCATTTATTACAAAATGGAAAAGATAGAATTGTTTATGCGCATAATACTATTTTAGCTAGTGGAGGAGTTGGTTCAATCTATAGATATCATACAAATTCTACAACAATTGCAGGAGATATTCAAGGTATTTGTGTAGAGAAAGGAATACCGCTTAAAGACATGGAGATGATGCAGTTTCATCCAACAGTATTTTTAGATACACCAAATGCAAGAAAAACACTTCTTACAGAAGCTTTAAGAGGAGAGGGTGCACAAATTGAAGATGAAGAAGGTTTTAGGTTTTTACAAAAATATCATAAAGATGCAGAACTTGCTCCTAGAGATATAGTAAGTCGTGCTATTTTTGATTATTCACAAAGGACTGGTTCTAAAATTTATTTGTCGTTTAAAAATTTTTCAAAAAGATTTTTCAAAAAAAGATTTCCAAATATTTATAAAAATTTTATGGAATTAGGTTTTGATTTGCCTTTTGAAAGAGTTCCAATTAGTCCAGCTTTTCATTATAGTATGGGTGGTATTGATGTAGATATTAACGCAAGAGTAAAAGGCACTAAAAATCTTTATGCAATAGGAGAAGTTGCTTGTACTGGTGTACATGGTGCAAATAGATTGGCTTCTAATTCACTTTTAGAAGGATTGGTTTTTTCTAAAATTTGTGTAGCATTTGCATTAAAAGAAGATTTTAAAATTGATTTTAAAAATTTTAATAAAATTAAAAAACATTTTATATTGCAAAAAGCAGGAGATAAAGCAATTAAAAATGCTTTAAGAAATTTGATGTGGACAAAAGTTGGAATTGTAAGAATAAATCAAAATCTTATTGATTCACTTGATGAGATAAATTTATATCTTAATGAAGACATAGGAAGGCTCTTATTTTTAAGGTTACTTACGGCAAAATCTATTATTAAAAGTGCAATAAATAGGAAAAAATCTATTGGTGCACACTATATTAAGGAGATATAATGTTAAAACTATTTTTAGTTTTATTTAGTGTCACATTTGCATTTGCAAGTGGTGGAGAAGCTGGAGCAATTCAAGATATAACAATGACTTGGGTGGGAATCGCGTGTCTAGTCATATTTGTAATTGGATATTATTTTGTTGCAATGGAAGAAACATATCATTTAGATAAAGCTAAGCCAGCTTTATTTATAGGTACTATTATGTTTATGTTGATAGCATTTTATTATGCACTTAATGATATGAATATGAATCTTGTGCATGTTCAAGCTGAGCATTTAATTTTAGAAATAGCAGAAATTTTCTTTTTCTTATTTGTGGCTATGACATATATTGAATCAAT
>JAOZVJ010000069.1 GCA_029938215.1 Arcobacteraceae bacterium
GTTCAAAAAGCTTTTGATCTTTTTCTCTGTTTTTTTCTACTTCTTGTGTGATTTTTTGTTCTAGAGTATTTTTGTTTTTTTCATGCTCTTTATTTATCTTTTTTATTAAATATATAATTATTATTAAAGAAAATATAAATAAAACTATCATTAAGGCTGGAAATAAATTTATGTAAAATATTTTTTTATTAAATTCACTATAAATATGATTGCTAAAATCTTTAATTTCATTATCATATCTTATGTTTATTATTTGCTTTAAAGAAAAAACATAATCATCAAAAAAGTTTTTATATACATTTAGATGTGATATTAAATTTTGATTAAATTTGGATTGTTCTTTTGATGAAAATTTATATTGTTTGATTTTTTCAATATCACTCGTAAGTGTTTTTAAAAAATCTTTATCAAAAGATGATTTTGCTAAAAATATATTAGATGTGGCTTTTGTTATTGTATTTAGATATTCCTTATTATCAAAAAGCATTTGTTCTTTTGATAATAAAATAGATAAGTATGTGGTAGAATTTTTAATTGCACAGTTTGCTTTTTGAAAAGTATGCACAGAATTTTCTTTTTCATCAAATAAATTCCTTAAAGATTTAAGTTTATTTTGTGAATTTAAATTAACATTTTTTAAATTTTCCAAAGCACTGTCAATTTGTTTAATTTTATCATTTACTTTATCCATATTGTAATACAAAAATGCAGAAGAATTTAGTATCTCAGCATTTAAGCCTGCGTTTGCTTGTTTTAAATTTTCTATTTTTGCATGCAATAAACTATTATGTTCAAAATATTTGATAATAAAATTATAAAAAGCAACAGAAATAATAAGTGTTAAAAATCCTCCTAAAATAATAATTAAAATTTTTTTATTTTTCATTTAAAATCCTTGGCTTTTCTCCTGTTAGGGTTTTTAAAAATAGCAATATATTTCTTGTCTCTTTTTTTGTTAAATTATGTCCCAAGTTATAATATGCCATTTTGTTTATGGCTTCTTCTAAATTTTTAATACTTCCATCGTGAAAATATGGTGAAGTTAATTCTATATTTCTTAAGGTAGTAACTTTAAAAACAGATTTATCTTTAGGATTTTTTGTTACTGTAAATCTATCTGCTGTGTTTTTATGTTTTATAGGATTTATTGTTCCAAATTTTTGAAATGAATTACCACCGATATTCACTCCATTGTGGCATATTATACATCCTAATTTTTTAAAAGCAATAAAACCATTTTGTTCTTCGCTGGAAAGTTTAGCTTCTCCTTTTAAAAATTTATCAAATTTTGAGTTTGGAGTAGTTAATGCTTTTATAAATTCTGTAATAACGCTTGCTACCATATAAGAGGTAATTTTATTTGAGTCATAAATTTTTTGAAATTCATTTTTATAATATTCTGAATTATTTAAAATTATTATAAAATTTTCATCTCTTCATGATTGTGTATTGCACTATATACAGCATTATATAAACTTTTTGAACTACCTTCATATCCAAAATATGAATCAAAACTTGCATTATATAAAGTTATTGGGTTTAAGGCAACTTTTTTATTATCAAATGTTAAATTTACAATTTTATTAGATGTCATTCCATGTTCTTTGTGATGACAATGACCACACATAAAAACATTTGCAGGTAAATTTTTACCAAAAAATAATTTTTTGCCAAGCAAAGCTTTTTCTTTATCGTACTGAATAAAAGATGGTACAGGAGTTATTATGCTAGAAGCATATGAAAAAATACTAATTAAAAAGATACTTAAATACTTCATTTTGCATCCTTAATAAAATCAAAACTATAAATAAAGATTATTTATTATTAATTGTGCAATTTTTTTGCTTACCTTTTGCTTAGTGGTAATTTAAAAGAATTATATTGTTTCAATATATGATAGTATATTTGATGATAAAGATATATTGTTAGTAAAACAACAGTCAAAAGAGTGGTTTGAAAAAAAGAAAAGTGATGAAAATAAAAAAGCTGGATTTGTTGCATAATTTATATGTTATTTATATATTATTAGATTTTGAAAAATATAATAATTGTTAAAAAATAATTATTGACACTATTTATTAGTTAATAATTGAACTTTAGATACAATTTTTTGAAATTATTTTTAACTATTATACGAAGGAAAAAAATGAATAAGTCATATTTAGAATCAAATCCAGATGAAAATGGATATTTTGGTCGTTTTGGTGGAGCCTATATTCCTCCACAACTTGAAAAACCAATACAAGAAATTAGTGAAGCTTATGATGAGCTATCAAAATCATTTGATTTTTTGGATGAACTTAAAAAAATAAGAAAACATTATCAAGGAAGACCAACTCCTATTTACTACGCTAGAAATTTAAGTAAATATTGTGGTGGCGGACAAATTTATCTAAAAAGAGAAGATTTAAATCATACTGGTGCTCATAAATTAAATCACTGTATGGCAGAAGCTTTAGTTGCAAAACATTTGGGAAAAACAAAACTAATGGCAGAAACAGGAGCAGGGCAACACGGTGTTGCGTTAGCAACCGCTGCTGCATATTTTGGATTGGAATGTGAAATATATATGGGTGAAGTAGATATTGAAAAAGAGCATCCAAATGTTGTAAGAATGAAAATACTTGGTGCAAAAGTAGTTCCTGTAACTCATGGATTAAAAACACTAAAAGAAGCTGTTGATAGTTGCTTTGAAGCTTATGTTCCTCAAGCTGATACTGCTTTATATGCGATTGGTTCAGTGGTTGGTCCTCATCCATTTCCAAAAATGGTAAGAGATTTTCAGTCTGTTGTTGGAAAAGAAGCAAAAGAGCAATTTTTAGATATGACAGGAAAATTACCTGATAATTGTGTAGCTTGTATTGGTGGTGGCTCTAATGCTATTGGACTTTTTTCTGGCTTTATTAATGATCCTGTCAAACTTCATGGAGTAGAACCTTTAGGAGTTGGCACAAAATTAGGTCAGCATTCTGCGACTTTAACTTATGGTGAAGAGGGTGTTATGCATGGATTTAATTCTATTATGCTTAAAGATGAGAATGGAGAACCAGCTCCTGTTTATTCCGTAGCTAGTGGGATTGATTATCCATCTGTTGGACCTGAACACGCACACTTAAGAGAAATTGGAAGAACAATAGTTGGTACAATAGATGATGATGAAGCTATTGATGCTTTTTATAAATTATCTCAGTATGAAGGTATTATTCCAGCACTTGAATCGGCGCATGCTGTTGCTTATGCTATGAAGCTTGCACGCGAAAATCCAAAAGAGTCAATTTTAATAAATTTAAGTGGTAGAGGCGACAAAGATATAGATTTTGTTGTAGAGAAATATCCTATACCTAAAAAAGTATAATAATAATTGTAAGCCAAATATGTTACTTTATGTAACTAGTGTAAATTTAAATTTAAAAGTTTAATGTGTGTGATTGAATGCTATTAAAATGCTATTAAATAAATTTATAATAAAATTTAATTAAATAAAATCAGGAGAGCAAAAATGGATAATATGTTTAATCCAAAAAAAGAAATGTTTAAAGAACCACTTATTAAAAATATGTGTGAATATAAAGATTTAGTAGAAGAGTTTGAAAAAGATTACGAAGGTACTTGGGCTAAATTTGCTGATGAAAAAATTGATTGGTTTAAACCTTATGATAAAATTTTAGATGAAACTAACGCTCCATTTTATAAATGGTTTTCTGGTGGACAAATGAATGTGGCTCATCAATGTGTTGATAGACATCTTGATACTAAAAAAAATAAAGCTGCTATTATATTTGAAGGCGATAATGGTGATCAAAAAATCTTAACATATAGAGAGCTGGCTTATGAAGTAAATAAAACTGCTAATATGTTTAAAAATCAATTTAATGTAAAAAAAGGAGATAGGGTAGTTGTTTATATGCCTATGATTCCTGAAGCAGCTGTTACTATGTTGGCTTGTGCAAAAATTGGTGCTATTCATTCAATAGTATTTGGTGGATTTTCTGCTGAGGCTTTAAGAGATAGAATTATAGATGCTCAAGCTACATTAGTTGTAACTGCTGATGGTGCTTTTAGAAAAGGTAAGCCATATATGCTTAAGCCTGTAGTTGATACAGCTTTAGAAAAAGGTTGTGAATGTGTTAAAAAAGTTTGTATTGTTGAAAGAAATGGCGAAGATATTCATTGGGAAGCAGGAAGAGATTACAGCTATAATGAGTTAGTAAAATTTGAATCTAGTAAATGCGAAGCAGAGCCTATGGATAGCGAAGACCCTTTGTTTTTACTTTACACAAGTGGAAGCACTGGAAAACCAAAAGGTGTGCAACATTCATCTGCTGGATATATTTTATGGGCTCAGATGACTATGGAATGGGTGTTTGACATAAAAGATAATGATACCTATTGGTGTACTGCTGATGTTGGCTGGATTACTGGACATACTTATATAGTATATGGTCCATTAGCAGCTGGGGCAACTACTGTTATGTTTGAAGGAGTTCCTACTTTTCCTGATGCTGGAAGATGTTGGAAAATGGTTGAAGAATATAAAATAAATCAATTTTATACAGCACCTACTGCAATCAGATTGCTACATAAAATGGGTGCAGATGAACCTTCTAAATATGACCTTTCTTCTCTTAGAATTTTAGGAACAGTAGGTGAACCAATTGATCCTCCTGCATGGAAATGGTATTATGAAGAAGTTGGAAATTCAAATTGTTCAATTGTTGATACTTATTGGCAAACAGAAACTGGTGGACATATGATATCTCCACTTCCTGCAGCAACTCCTATTAAGCCTGCTTGTGCAACTTTCCCACTTCCTGGTATTGTAGCCGAAATCATAGAAGAAGATGGAACACCTACAGAAATTGGTGAAAAAGGATTTATGTGTGTAACTAAACCTTGGCCAAGTATGATTAGAACTATTTGGAATGATGATGAAAGATTTAAAAAATCTTATTTTGGTGATTGCAAAAAAGATGGACAACCTGTATATTTTACAGGTGATGGTGCAATGATGAGTGATGATGGATATATGACTATTACTGGAAGAACTGATGATGTTATAAATGTATCAGGTCACAGAATGGGTACAGCAGAAGTTGAAGCGGCTATTAAAAAGCACGATAATGTAGCAGCTGTTGCCGTTGTTGGAAAACCACACGAGATAAAAGGTGAGGGAATTTTTGCATATGTTGTGCTTAAGTCTGTTCCAGCAAACAAAGGAGATCAAATTGCTGATGAGCTAGAATTAAGCAAAGAGATAAATGCTATAATCAAATTAGAAATTGGTGCTATTGCTTTATGTGATGAAATGGCTTTTGTTCCTGATTTACCTAAAACAAGATCTGGTAAAATTATGAGAAGAATTTTAAGAAGCATTATAAAAGGTGAAGCTATAACACAAGATATTTCAACTTTGGAAGATCCTAGTATTGTTTCTACTATAGAAAATATAATTAAAGGATAAGAAAAAAATATGAAAAAATTATTTCTAATCATAGGCGCTCCTGGAAGTGGAAAAACAACAGATGCTGAATTAATTGCAGCTAAACATAAAAATATCACTCACTATAGTACGGGTGATATGTTTAGGGCAGAAGTTGCTAGTGGTAGTGAGCTTGGTAAAACAATAGACAGTTATGTGAGTGCTGGTAATTTAGTGCCAATTGATATTGTAATTAATACAATTGTAACAGCAATTAAAAATGCTCCTACAGATGTGGTTATTATAGATGGCTATCCACGAAGCACTGAACAAATGGAAGAGCTAGATAAGTATTTGACTAATGAAAACAAAGTATCTTTAGTAAATGTTATTGAAGTTGAAGTATCAAGAGAAGTAGCATGTGATAGAGTTTTGGGTCGTGCTAGGGGAGCTGATGATAATACTGAAGTATTTAATAATAGAATGAAAGTTTATACTGATCCTTTAAGCGATATTCAATCTTTTTATGAAAAAAAACAGATACTTCAAAAAGTTAATGGTGAAAGAACTATTGAAGAAATCGTTAATGAAATGGATAAATTTATTCAAAGTAAAATTTAATTTTTATAATATATAAAATTATTTATTCGATAAAAAAGGGAAGTACAGTTATTGTATTTCCCTTTTTTTACAATGTTTTAGATAAAATAAATAAATGAAAAATTTACTTAACAACAGAAGCATAAATAAAGTAAATCTTATTAGTATTGTTTTTGGAAGTGTTCTTCTGAGTTTATTTATAATTATTGCTATATATAATAGTTATTCTCAATATAAAAATGATATAAAATTTTTAGAACAAGAATATGTAAAATCACAAAAAAAATTTATAGAGCAAGAAACAAAAAGAGTTCTAAGATATATCAAGTATAAACATAAAAAATATAAAAATAAACCGCAAAAAGAACTTCAAAGTGAAATAGTTGATGCTATTGAACAAATGAGAAATAAAGGAGATGGTACGGGATATGTTTTTATATATAGATTTGACGGAGTAAATATAGCAGATCCTATTCTAAAGAAAAATGCAGGTAAAAATTTAATAAATTTTAAAGATCCAAATGGCAAAAAAGTAATATATGAGCTGATAAAGGTTTCAAAAAAGCAAAATGGTGGATATGTAAATTATGTTTGGAATAAGCCTACTACAAATACTTTGGCTCCTAAAATATCGTATGCAATATCATATAAACCTTGGGGCTGGATGATAGGAAGCGGTGTATATCTTGATAATATAAAAGATGTTATTAAAGAAAAAAAAGAAAAATATTATAAAAAAGTATCGCAATATTTATTGCAAATAATAATTTTAGTAGTCATATTATTTATTATAGGTTCTTTTATATATAGATATCTTATGTCAGTCATACAAAATGATATAAAACTTATAAGAAAGGCTTCAAGAGACCTAGAGCATGTAAACACTAGAAATATTTCTTTTAAGGAGTTTAAGCAAGTTGCTTATCATATAAATGTAATGAATGACAATCTTAAGGATTTAAATAAAAATCTTGAGCAAAAAGTTATTGTTCGTACAAAAGAACTAGAGGCTTCCAAACAATATGCAATTAATATAGTAGAACAACAAGATAAATTTGTAAAAGATGCAATTCATGAAATAAATACACCACTTAGTATTATTATTGCTAATATTGATCTTTTTAAGCTTAAAATTTCAAACAATAAATATTTGAGTAAAATTGAAGCTGGCTCAAAAATTATTCATAATATCTATAATGATTTGGAATATATGGTAAAAAAAGATCGTATAAAATATAAAAAACAAGATATTGATTTATCTTTATTTTTAAAACAAAGAGTTGAATTTTTTAATGAGATAGCTTTGGGAAATAATCTTGATTTTGTGTTAAATATCGAAGATAATATAAATATATTGATAAATTCAACATTATTGCAAAGAATATGTGATAACACTTTGTCAAATGCGATAAAATATAGCTTTACGAATAAAAAAATCAATATAAATCTTTATACAAAAGAACAAAATATTATTTTTGAAATTATAAACTGTGGTAAAACTATAAAAAATATATCAAAATTATTTGATAGATTTTATAGAGAAAACAATACTCGCGGTGGTTTTGGAATAGGACTTAATATTATAAAAGAAATTTGTGATAAAAATAATATTAAAATGGAAGTTTTATCAGATAATGATTTAACAATATTTAGATATTATATTGCAATTTGATATATTAAATATATTTTAATAATGTAGTTGTACTATCTTTATTCCATAATATATTTTATACAAAAAGTAAACTTTTTATCTTCAGATGCTATAAGCACAAATAAGATAAAATACAATTCTTATAAAAGTTTAAAAATCAAAAGGTTTAATTGTAATGAGTGAGAACAAAAATTTTTTACGCACAATAGTCGAAGAAGACTTAAAGTCAAGCAAATATAAAAAGATTATTACAAGGTTTCCTCCAGAGCCTAACGGGTTTCCACATATTGGACATGCTAAATCTATTGTTATAAATTTTGGTATTGCACGTGATTATCATGGGCATTGCAATCTTAGAATGGATGATACCAATCCAACTACGGAAGATACGAAATATGTTGAAGCACTTAAAGATGCTGTTAAGTGGCTTGGATTTGACTGGGGTGGTGATGTACACTTTACTTCTGATTATTTCCAAAAGCTATATGATTATGCTATTGCGCTTATTAAAATTGGCAAAGCGTATGTTGATTCTCTTGATGAAGAAACAATGCGAGAGTATCGTGGGACTATTACTACTGCTGGAAAACGAAGCAAATATGTGCAGAGAACTATTGAAGAAAATTTAGACCTTTTTGAGAGAATGAAAAATGGTGAGTTTAAAGATGGCGAACATGTACTAAGAGCCAAGATTGATATGGGTGCTGCTAATATGAAAATGCGAGATCCACTTTTATATCGTATTAGGCATGCTCATCATTTCAGAGCAGGAGATAAATGGTCTATTTATCCAATGTATGATTTTGCTCACTGCTTGTCTGATTATATTGAAGGCATAACTCACTCTATGTGCACGCTAGAATTTGAAAATAATCGTAATATTTATGATTGGGTATTAGATACTCTTAAACTTGAGCCACCAAGACCTTATCAATATGAGTTTGCACGACTTGGTATTAACTATACGGTTATGAGTAAAAGAAAGCTTTTGGAATTGGTACAAGGTGGACTTGTAAGTGGCTGGGACGACCCTCGTCTTCCTACAATTGCTGGGTATAGAAGAAGAGGCTATACAAAAGAATCTATTTTAAATTTCTGTGATCAAATTGGAATTGCAAAAGCAAATTCAATGGTTGATGTTTCACAACTTGAATTTTGCATAAGAGATGATTTAAATAAAAAAGTGCCGCGTGTTATGTGTGTGCTTGATCCACTAAAAGTAACTATTGAAAATTATGAGAGTTCTGAAAAGATTGATGCTTCATATTATCCACATGATGTTCCTAAAGATGGTTCAAGAGAGATACCTTTTTCTAGTGAGATTTATATTGAGCGTGATGATTTTAATGAAAATCCTCCAAAAGGATATTTTCGTTTAACGCCAAAACAACCTGTACGGCTTAGACACGGATACATTATCACTTGCAAAGAAATTATAAAAGATGCTAATGGAAAAATTGTGGAGATAAAAGTAGAATATCATGCTGATTCTAAAAGTGGGTCAGATACTAGTAGCATTAAAGTAAAAAGTGCTATTCAGTGGGTGAGTGCAAAAGAGGCTAAGGAAGTTGAAGTAAGGCTTTATGATAGATTATTTAAAGATGAAGCACCGCAAGGATTAGAAGATATAAATCCAGATTCATTACAAGTTATTAAAAATGCTCTTGTTGAGCCTGCTGTGATAAATGAAAAACCTGATGAGAGATTCCAGTTTGAAAGACAAGGATATTTTTATGCTGATCCTATTGATTACACTGA
>JAOZVJ010000140.1 GCA_029938215.1 Arcobacteraceae bacterium
TATTTAAGCAAATTAACAAAGACTCAATTTTATATCCTAATCGGTTAGAGTTTTGCTTACCTCTCGGTACTGTTTTAGACTGTTAGAGTACTCGTCAATTTAATAGCTTTTGTACCATTGTGAGTAAGTCATTACTGCATTGTTAGTTATAATATTACAGCTCTCCCTGTATTTCATCTATTTTTACTTCATAGAACTCTCCATTATCATTGATTCTATAATATTTAGTGAACTTTTTGACCTCTTTGTTTTCTGCTTTTTCCTCAGTATCAATACGAATTATGTAATCTTTATAGATAATGAATTTTTTAAACACATAATTATTTTTATCATTACCCATATCATACCAGCTCGGTGATATATCCAAACCTTTATTTAACATCATAATTCCTGATTTAACGACACATAAATAACAAAGCAGATCATCTGAATCGAACTCAGCCCAAATAACAATCTGGAAACCTTTATAATCAGGAAGCCTTATAACAGGCTCAGTTGCATTATATACACTACCATCATATGCGGTAAGTTTTAACGGAAACTCATCAGTAGAAAGCCATATTGCACTATCTAAATCCTGTGTCGAAAAAATAACATCTAAATTAGATTCGGTTTTTGATTGATTCGTTTTTGTTATGTTATAACTGTAACTGACAGTAAATAAAAATAACATACTTATAATAGATATTTTTTTCATTAATAATTTTTTAGTCTTAGCCTCATCATCAGCTCCATCTTCGTTTTTATAAATGTCCATATAATTATAAATTTTCATAATGATTTTGCAAATAGTTGATTATTATACAAGCATTTCCTGACTGACGGGTTGACTTTAGTTAGATTCACTATTTACCTTGTATTTTATATCCTATTTTATTTCTTGGTTGAGGATTCTCTTGTTTTTCCATTAGTTCATCTAAATAGCTAAAAACAAGCTCAATACTCTTGTTTTGGTTGTCTAATTTCTTCTTTAAATCTTCAATATCTAGGGCTAAACTTAAAGTATCAACTAAAACTTCTCTAACCTTTGTAAATACCATCATTATTTGGATATTTACTTGTATCGCTTTTTTACTTCTCAATACACTTGATAACATTGCAACTCCTTGCTCTGTAAATACATATGGAAGTTTCCTTGTTCCACCCCAACTTGATGTCACAATTTGTGATTTCAAGATGTCGAACTCTTGTTGTGTTAATTGAAACATAAATATATCAGGAAAACGCTCTAAATTTCTGGTTACAGCTTGGTTTAATACTCGTGTTTCTACTTCATATAATTCAGCTAAATCTCTATCTAACATTACACGCTGGTCTCTTATTACAAAGATTTTACTAGCAACTATATTTTCTGATAGTATTATTTGATTATCTTGGTTTTCCATTGAGATAATTAATTTAATGTTTTACAAAAGTACTATTTTTACTGTAATAGGATGAAACCTTTCAATAGTTAATTTTAGCTCTTTAACTCCTGCATATTTTTAAGCTTTTGTATTAGCAAGCACGTAGTCCCTGCAAACTTCGGAATTCCAAAGGAGCTGTGATCTGCTGAATAATATCTGATATATTAAAAAAAAGAATGTTTTCTGCTAAAACAAAGTTGCTAATCGTTCAATTCCTAGACGTAATCGGTTAGAGTTTTGGTTACCTCTCTGTACAAAAAAAGCCACATTTTCGTGGCTTTTTTTGTGCCCATTCAAGGCGATAAGTCTATGCTGATATTTTTTATACTTCGCCAAAAGTGTCATGAATATATAGTTTTGGCGAGATTAATTTAATCCTAGTCATCAAATAGGGATTCTATCGTTAATTCATTTTCTACTATTTCTGCACTGTATTTATTGTGATTTATTCCATAAGTTGTAATCATAGTGAGAAATACATTTTTTTTTGATTTGGTTTCCTGTTGAAATTCAGTAATCTTATTTTTCAAACTATTATAATAGCTTTTATTGATGGTGAATTGAGAATTATAAAACTTCATTTCACATATATTTATGATATTGTCATCTCTGTCTATTAATATATCAACTTGGGCATTATTATTAAACCAACTACTGTTTGTTGAATATATAGCGTCAATTCTTAGCCCTTTTTTAATTTGCTGGATGTGTTTTAAACATAATGTCTCAAAGCTAAATCCTAACCACGATTTATAAGATTGGCTTGTAAACAGTTTTTTCCATGTACCTGGCCCTCCAGATTTATTGGTTTTAATAAATTTTAGAAAAAATAAGGAGTACTCATCAGACAATCGATATAGTCTGAGCTTGCTTTTATTTTGGTAATAAGAATATTCACTTACAAAACCTGATTCTATAAGCTCACTTATCTTTAGGCTAAAATCTCCACCACTTGGAACTTTACTATTAGCGCTTAGTTCACTTCTACTAATTCCTTTTCTAGTCGAAGCCAATGCGATAATAATTGCCAGATGTTTCTCTGAATCATGGAAGAGTGATGAAAACAATTGGTTAAATTCATCATTAAGAATACCATCTTTATCAAAACAAATTCGATCAATATTTTGCGCAACACTATCACCCTTTTTAATACTATCTAGATAGTGAGGGATTCCACCAATAGCCATGTATAATTGCAATATATCATAATGAGTGTAATTAACTCCCTTGTTCTTTAAAAACATTTCTGTTTCGTTCAAGTTAAATGGGAGGAGTCTTATTTTCTTCGTTATTCTATTATGAAGGCCTCCTTTGTTTTGTATAA
>JAOZVJ010000010.1 GCA_029938215.1 Arcobacteraceae bacterium
AAAGATATTTCATCTTTTTTTTACCTGCAAAATTTGAAGTATCTATGGTAGTTTGTGCTTTTGCGAAAAGATTGTTTAAGCTTCCTTCATTTGCAGCTATGTTTGCTTTAAATGTAGTTTTTAGAGTATTGTCTTTTAATATGACATAAAGAAGTTGTGAAAGTTTAGATAAGTCTGTATTGTTTGTATCTATATAATCTACTGCAAAATCTGTTAATGTTGCAAAACTACCAAATCCAGAATTTGTAAGTTTTCCTCTTAGGGCATCATCATTTTCTAAAAATGTTGTGATGGGAGATACTACACTGCTGTCATTTTGAGCAGTCATAGTTATATCAAAATTGGCATTTGTATCTTCTAGTTGTCCACCTGTGAGAGTTACAGGATATGTTGGGCTACTTGTAAAAGTATATGTTCCACTTGATGAGTAAGTTGCTACTTGACCAAGACTATCTGTAACGGTTGCATTTTTGATGTATCCATCTACACCTATTATGCTTGAGCTTCCGCCTCCGCCTCCACTGCCTACACTTGAAGAAGAAGATGAGCCACCGCCTCCTCCTCCGCCACCACAACCAGTCAAAATAATGAAAAGTGAAAAGTGAAGAATGAAAAGTGAAAGTTTTGAAAAAAAAGATTTTTCACTTTTAATTTTTAATTTTTCACTTAAACTGCGGAGTTGGTTAAGGGGTTGCTCTCTCTCTCTCTCATAGGTTTTTTGATAATAGTTATCATTTCGGTATCCTTTTTTGTTTTTTTTAAATTTATTGTGTAAGTATAACGAATTTTAAATTAATATTAATTTTTTCTTAATTTTATTTTCTAAAAATTTAAATAAAATATATGTTTTAACTTTTCATTAAATTTTAGATATACTAAATAAAATATAAATTTAAAGAGTAAAAGATGGTAACACAAGAACAATTAGCACAAGCAATACTTGAATTAAAAAATTCTAATCTTGAATTAAAAAATTCTAATCTTAAATTAAAAGATTCAAGTTTTGATTTAAAATTATCACAAAAAAAAACTGATGAGCAGATGAAAAGAACTGATGATAGGCTAGATAGGGTAGCAAAATTAGTAGGAAATATCTCAAATAACCAAGGAGATATAGCAGAAGAATTCTTTTATAATTCAATGAAAGCAAAGCCTTCATTAGCAGGGATAAACTACGATTTTATTGATAAAAATGTTACAAGAAGTAAAAATAATGTAGAAGATGAATATGATATATTATTAGTGAATGGTAAAGATATAGCTATCATAGAAACTAAATATAAAGCACATACAAGTGATATAGAAAAATTAGTAAATAAAAAATATGAAAACTTTAAAAAATTATATCCAGAATATAAAAATTATACACATCATTTAGGACTAGCAAGTTTTAATATAAATCAAGATGTAAAAGAAGAAGCATCAAAAAATAATGTAATACTTTTACAAAGAAAAGGCGACATTATAGAAACTATTGTACCATCACCGTAGTTGTGCAGATAAACATATAATGTCCTAAATAACTAAATCAATTTTTACCAAATCATTACAAATTGAATTAAAAAAATCTTTAGAGATACTATTTAAATCTATTACATCAACTTTATATATCAAATCAGATTCTTCAAAATCATATTTTAATTGTGCAAAAGTTTCTAAAGATATTTTTTGATTATCACTTTTTTTTAAAGCCAAGTCAAAATCAGAGAATTTAAAACTATTTGATTTAACCCTTGAACCAAATGCGTAAATTAAAGTATCTTTTTCTAGGTTACTTTTTAAAATATTAGTTATTATCTCTTTTTCTGTAGGCGTTATATTTATCTTAGTCACTATTTAATCGTTTTAATTCTTTTAATAAATATTTTGCTTCTATTAACATCTTTGGGGTTATTTCAAATACATCTATTGCCATATCTTCATCATAAGTATGGCTCGTTTTGTTTCTTGATTCTCTGTATAATTTCCATATATCCCAAGAAGATTCTAATATATTTTGCTTAGCGCCTGTTCTAATAATATCTGAAAATGACATATTGTCTATCTCTTCTTTATTTGGTGAACTAATTTTCAAATATCTTTTAAGCATTTTATGAGATAAATCATAAACAAATTCAAATCTTTGAATACAAGCATCTCGCACAAATTCATTTGGGTTTTTACTGTATTCTGTTAATGCATTTTCAAGAGATGTGATAACTTTTTCCAAGCTTGATAAATCTAGTTTATACTCCATTATAATATTCCCCAATATTTAATAAATTCATTATCACAATCAATAATTTTTCTTTTTCTTAAGTCATCAACTACACTTTTTGTGCAAATAACATCATCTGGCCAACGGCGAAGAAAATTATCTAGCTTGTTTTTATTTGTTGCGTCAATTGCTATTGTATTGCCATCTATAAAAATATCTCTATTGCTGTCGATATTATTTACAACTCGCCACACTAACATATAAGCATTTTCTAGGTCATTGTTTTTTTCATCTACAATTATTAAAATTTTAATATGACTAAAAAGAGGTTTTAATTCTTCAAATAAATATTTTTGACTTCTATTCTTTTGCACAGTTATTACTGCTATTGGATTTTTTGTATCAGTGTGATATTGTTTTAAATCTTTTATATCTTTTGAAATATTTTGCATTTTTTTCAACAATTCATCATCTTTTAAAATAGTAATTCCCAATTCTTCTATCTCATCGCCCGTACAATCAATTCCTAATTTTCCACCAAGTGCAAATCTAGGACTACTATGATCAAGTGCATCAACTACACCTTTTGTTATCAAAAGCTCCTCTGTATCAATTCTATTTAAAATCCACTTTGTAATGGCTATATCATCATCAAGTTCTGGAGCATCAGCACCTACAAAAATAGCATGTTTTACAAAACTCATCTGCCCTACTCCCCAAAAAGCATGCATCATTTGTTGGGCGTGTCCAGGATAGCTTACATTTATTTTTGCTAAAATCAGATTATGAAATACACCATTTTCAGGCATATAATAGTCAATTAAATCAGGTGCGGTAGTTTTAAGAAGCGGTAAAAAAATTCGCTCAGTTGCATACCCCATATATTTATCTTCAAGCAATGGTTTCCCCACAACAGTAGCTGCAAAAATAGGATTTTTTTTACTTGTGATACAAGTTACATCAAGCACTGGATATTCTTCTTCTAAAGTATAGTATCCAGTATGGTCACCAAACGGACCTTCTATCTTAAGCACATCTGGATCAACAAAACCTTCAATTACAAAATCTACATCATGAGGAACATAAATATCATTTGTGATTGATTTTACCAATTTTGCATTTTCTTTTTTTACAAAACCATAAAGCAAAAGCTCAAATACTCCGATAGGCAAAGGTGCTTGTCCACACCAAATATACATAGGATCGCCACCAATTCCAATAGAAACTGGCATCTTTTTACCAGCTTTTTTATACTCATGAAAAAAATGATTGCTGTCTTTATGGATTTGCCAATGCATACCAAGTTGTCCATCATTGTAAACTTGCAATCTATACATTCCTACATTTTGCATTTTACCATCTAAACTTTGCGTATAAACTTGCCCCATAGTTATAAATGCTCCGCCATCTTGTTCCCAAGTGGTCAATACTGGCAAATCACTAAGCTTTGCATCATCACCTTTTTTAATTATATCTTGACATTCGCCTTTTGTTTTTAATCTTTTTGGCGGTACATTTTTTAGATTAAAAAGTTTTCCAAACATCGCGATTTTATCACTCCACCCTTGAGGTGGTTTCATCTTAAGTAAACTTTGTATTTCATCTGCGATTTTATTGGCATCACCGATAAAAAGCCCAACTGCTTTAGGAGAGCAAAAAACATTCATTAAAATAGGAGTGTTAAAATTTTTATCATTTTTTTTATCAATAGGATTTGTAAAAAGCAAAGCTTTACTAATTCCTTGCTTTACTTCAATATATGCAATATGAGGAATCTCAAGATATATATCTAAAGGCTCATCAATTACTTTTAATAAATCATTTTCTTTTAATATTTTGATTATTTTATTATGCATATATTTATCTTTTTTATAATCTTTGTGGCATCTCTTCTTTAAATGCTATAGCTTCTGCTTTTTCTAAAACTTTCATTGCACCATCTAAAATAAAATCATATGCTAATTGTGTTCCTAAATTATCACAATATGTCATTAAGGCTGTTGCGGTTTTCCACATAATATGCGTACCATCTGGATAACCTACCATCGCTTCAATATTAATAACACTATCATCAATTGTAGCATTACAAGCTACAGGTGCCGAACATCCCGCTCCTATTTCGCGAATAAAATCTCTTTCTAGTTTAGTACAAAGAAATGTATCTTCATCATTTAAACTCATTGCGATTTCTCGTACTTTTTTATTTGAAGAAACTATTTCAATACCAAGAGCAGCTTGACCCATAGGAGGAATCATATCTTTTAAATTCAATTTTTTAACATATGGGATATCTTTTAATAAATCCAATCTATGAAGTCCAATCCAAGCCAAAATAATAGCATCATATTGTCCTTCTTTAAGTTTTCGTAAACGCGTATTTACATTTCCTCTTAAATCTTTTACGATTAAATCTGGTCGTTTTTTAAGTAATTGCATTCTTCTTCGCAAACTTGTAGTTCCAACAACTGCACCTTTTGGTAACTTTTTAAGACTTTTATATTTATGAGATAAAAAAGCATCACCTTGATCTTGTCTTTTTGTAATAGCACAAAGTTCCAAACCATCAGGGATGTAAGTAGGAACATCTTTCAAACTATGAACAGCCAAATGTGCATTTCCTGCTAACATTTCATCTTCAAGTTCTTTTGTAAAATGACCTTTCCCTCCAACTAACGCCAATGGCTTATCAAGAATCTTATCACCCTTGCTCACTATTTTATTCAATTCTACTTTTATATTTGGATAAGAAGTTTCAATTCTATCTTTGATGTGATTTGCCTGCCAAAGCGCCAAATCACTTGCTCTTGTAGCTATTATTAATTTTTCCATTAATTTCATTCCTTTATTTTAAAAATTTTTTATATTTATTTCTCATAATATCAATTTCACCATCAAAAAATATTGTAGGCGTTCCTTGTATCATTGCTTTATCTGAAAGCTTTAAATTATGTTTTACCTCATCTTCAATATCTTTACTGTTTATTTGCTTCATTGTTATATTTGTATTAAATTTTTTATTAAAAATACCCAATACTTTTTTATTGTCTTTTTCTTCATAGGCATCAAAATATTCTTCAAAATTTGCAGTATATACTTTATAATCTATATCTTTTATACCTTGTTTTTTAGCAACAAATGATGCTTTTACTAAAGTTTTAGCAGTTGGATGCATAGCTAAAGGCATATGAATATAATATAAGCCTATGTTTTTTGGATTTTTTTGAATATCTTTTATGATTTCTGGTACAGTATCTACACAAATAGGACAAAGAGGATCGCTGAATATTACAACTTTATGCTTTGCATTTTCATTACCAGCAATTAAATGTTTTTTATCATAATATTCTACAGTTAATTTTGGATACATATTTTTTTTAAAAGATCTGCTATTTTTTATATTGATAAGATCAGGAGCAATCATTTCTCCATTTGTAAATAAAATATCTTTTACTTTTATATCTTTACCATTTACATTAATACCAACATCAAAAACATACCCTATCCAATCATTTTGTTTTAAATCTTTTTTTAAAAAAATTTTTAAACTTTTTAATTTTATACTTCTATTTTTACTAATTCTTCTTTTTTCAAACTTTAAAATTTTTTTATCTAACTCTTGCGTTTTTTTAATAATTTTATCTGCCCAAACACTACTACTTAATAGACTTATTATCATCAATAATCTCAACATCAATAACATCATCATCTCCTTTTTGTTTTGTTTTATAGTTATCAAATTCTGTATATGTATAACTTGTTTGTGAATAATTTTTATTATTTATACCACTTTCTTGTCTAGGTTTAAACTTAAATAGCTTACTAAAAATTACAACAAATACACTAAATTGTAAAAGTATTCCCAGAATATCAGTAAAAAACCCTGGAACAATTAGCAAAAATGCACCAATTGCACGACCTATATTTGTTTTTATAAATTCTTCTTGTGTAGTCTCTCCATTTCGCACTTTATTTATACTATCAGATAAAGAAAATTTAAAATTTTTCAATATTGTCATTCCAACAACAGCTGAAATTATAATTTCTAAAAAAGTAAAAAGCCCACCTATCTCACCTGCAATTGTAGATGAAACCATAACTTCTAAAAATAAATATAAAATAAAATATAACATTTTTAACTATTGTCCAACTTTTTTTGCAAAACTTCAAAAACTTCATCCAATTTACATTCTTGCTTTTCCAAAGTTTTTCTATCTACAATTTCTACTAATCCGTCTTGAAGTTTTTTACCAATTACAACCGCATAAGGAAAACCAATAAGCTCAAAATCGCCCATCTTAAAGCCAAATCTTTCTTTTTTTCTATCATCTATTATTACATCAATACCATTTGCTTTTAATTCTTCATAAATCTTAATTCCAGCATCAAGTTCATCTTCTTTTTTTGCATTTGATACAATAATATCAACTAAATAAGGTGCTGTATTTTTTGTCCAAATACAACCTTTTTCATCATGATTTTGCTCAATCACAGAAGCTACCAATCTACTTACACCTATACCAAATGTAGCCATTTCAAAAGCTTTTGGTTTTCCATTCTCGTCTTGAAAATTTGCTTCTAGGGCTTTTGAATATTTATCGCCCAATTGAAAAATATGTCCGACTTCTATACCTTTTTTAAATGATAATTTTCCACCACAAGAACATTTTTGAGTTACTTCTTTTTCTTGTAATTGCTCATAACTTAATTCATTTAAACTATCAACTTCACTTTCATCTTCAAAAATAGTTTCGATATTTGCACCATAATCGCAACTTTCACATACCAAAATAGTATCTTCTCCACTATTTGCCAAAACATGAAACTCTTTACTTCCACTTCCGCCAATAGCACCACTATCAGCATTAACAACTCTAAAATCAAGCCCAAGTCTAGTAAAGATTTTTTTATAAGTTTCTTCCATAAGGTCAAATTCTCTAATCATATCTTCAGTATTGCTATGAAAAGAATAACCATCTTTCATTAAAAATTCACGACCTCTTAAAATTCCATATCTAGGTCTTGCTTCATCTCTAAACTTAGTATTTATTTGATATAAATTTACAGGTAAATCTTTATAACTTTTAACTCTATTTTTAACCAATTCAACCATAGCTTCTTCATTTGTTGGACTTAAAACAAAATCATTGTCATGTCTATCTTTAATCCTCAACATCTCTTTGCCCATATCCTCAGCTCTACCGCTTCTATCCCAAAGAGATATAGGCGTTACAAAGCTTAATTGCACTTCATTGCAACCTGCCTTGTCTAGCTCTTCTTTTACTATAGTACGAATTTTATCCAATACTATTTTGCCTAACGGCATAAAATTATAAAGTCCAGCACCTTCTTGATTTACAAAGCCACCTCTAACTAAAAATTGATGTGATGGCAAAACCACATCACTTGGATTTTCTTTTGATGTTGGTATAAATAAATTACTAAATTTCATTTTAAACAATTCCTCGCAATTATCATATAAATTAATTTTTGATATTTTAACCAATTTTAGTATTTAGTTAGGTTAAACTTGAATTGCAAACCCTAGTATTACTTTTATATTACCTTAAATATTTATATATTATACTACTATAAATAAGGAAAATTAAATGCACACTATAACTCTAAAATCAGATGACAATTTTTATAATACTTTAAATAGTATGGTTAAAAAACTAAACACTACAAAAAGTGATTTGATTAGAAAATCTGTTTTATACTATCAAAATGTTTTAGAAAAAGAAAAATTAAAACAACAAATCAAACTTGCTTCATTTAACACAAGAAATGAATCTTTAAAAATTTCAAGTGATTTCGACACTAGTATAAACGACGGATTATAAAATGTTTAAAAAGGGTGAAATTTATCTAGCAAGATTAAATCCAAAAAAAGGAAATGAAGTTGGAAAAATAAGACCAATTTTGATTTATCAAACAAATTTCTTAAATGATTGCGAACATCCAACGACAATCGTTCTGCCAATTTCAACTCATCTTATTGACAATTCTTATCCATTGAGATATAGATTAAACAAAAGAGATAATTTAGAAAAAAATAGCGATATATTGTGTGATCAAATAAGAGCCATAGACAATCAAAGAATTATTTCCAATCCGCTAACAAAATTATCATTAAAGGAAGTATTAGAAATTGACAAACAAATTAGTATAGTTTTAGATATTGAATTTTAAATTAAACTAATTATGTTCGCTCAAAGCTCTTTCACACTTTTCTTTTTCTTCCAAATCTTCTTTATTTTCTAACTCATAAAGTATTTTTGTTAAATAAATTAGCTTATCGCTATTGGACTCTTTTGAAGCCTCTCGTAAATTTTTAGATGTTTTGTGTAAAAACTCAGTCATAACTGTTTGGCAAAGTTTTTTTATATTTTCTTGATTTTTTTCTTCTATGAATTTTTTAGAAATAGCATTTTGTATTTTTTCTTCTATAATTTTATCGGCACTTAAATAAATATTTTTAAGCACTGGCTCAACACCTAAACTTCCTAGCCATTTATAAAATTCTTTTGTCATAGTTCCTATTATAGAGTATGCTTGTTTTGCTTGTTCGCTTCTCTGGCTTAAGTTTTTTTCAACAATGTCTTTTAAATCATCCACTGCGTAAATATTTATCGAATCATTGTCAAAATTTTCTATATCTCTTGGAATTGCTATATCAAACCAATGTCTTTGATATTTAAAATCTTCAACCATTTGCGATGTTATTATAGGATACGGAGCAGATGTTGCAGTTACTAAAAGTTGCATTTTATTTAAAAGATTTTTTAATTCTTCATAAGGCTGAACCTCAATCATATCTTCTGTATATGAACTATTGCTTGATATAATAGTAGTTGCCAAAAGTTGTGCTTTTTTTATATTTCTACTAATTAAAACCACTTTAAAATTTTGCCTTAAAAAATGTCGCACTGTCAAGTCACTCATTTCTCCAGCACCAATAACTAAAGCTTTTATATTATTTTTATTGCCAAAAATTTCTCTAGCCTTTGCAACAGCGGTCGATGCAACCGATACTGATCCAGTACCCAAGCTTGTAGCATTTCTCACATTTGATGCACACTTAAAAGCAAAATTTGCTATTCTTGATAATTTTTGACCAGCATATCCGCAATTGCGTGAAAATTTAAAAGCATCTTTAAACTGTCCAGCTATTTGAGTTTCTCCAACAACTAGACTATCTAAAGATGAAACAACAGTAAAAAGATGATGAACTGCACTTTCATCTTCATAAACATCTACTATTTTCGATAACTCTTCAATATCAATATTTGATTTTTCATTTAAAGCTTTTAAAACACTTTTTGTAGCATTTTTTATATCTATTACGCTAGCTACTATTTCAACCCTATTGCAAGTTGAAGTTACTATCGCTTCATTTGTATAATTACAATCAACAACTTTTTTTAAAAAAGTTTCTTTCTCTAAATCGTTTCCAAAAGCAAGTTGTTCTCTCGTATTAATATTTGTATTTTTATGTGTAAAACTGATAATTAAATAATGCAATGCCTCAAATCCCTTGTGTGTCAATATCACTATTTATAAAATTGTGATGTGAATATATGATGGAGATTATACAATTTTCTAGCTTTAATATTATTATTCAACAATTTATTACCATTTAGTATTTTTAATTAGAAATTAAAAAACCTGATTTAAATACTCAAATAAGTAATTGAATCAGGTTTTTATATGGTACGCCTGACAGGATTCGAACCCGTAACCACCGGGGCCGAAACCCAGTGCTATATCCAGTTAAGCCACAGACGCATTTTTTAGATAATGGAATTTTATCTAACTAAGCTTAAAAAAAAGTATAAACCAAAGCTCAAATAATATAAAATAATTTATACTTAAATAACAGCTATCAATATTATGTGTATTTTTGTATCGTAATATTATATTTTATTATAATCCTCTTTATATATTAAGTATTAAATTGTTATAATTTACCATCATTAAAACAAGGAGAAAAAATGAAAAAAATTATCAAAGGATTTGTAGCAATTGCGTTATTTGCTACAATGGGATTTGCAAACAGCGATTTAAATATCGTTAAGCTTAAAAAAGTGCAAGGTATGTTTAATGCAAAAAGTGCATTATTCTTAGATGCTAGAGGGTTTAAATTGTATCAAAAAGCTACAATTATGGGTGCTGTGCATTTTCCAAATAAAAAATTTAAAAAATTTTCTAAATGGCTACCTGCGGATAAAAATACAAAAATCATAGCTTTTTGTAATGGTCTTAAATGTGAAGAATCTGATTTTTTAGCAATAAAACTGATGAAACTTGGATATACAAAAGTTTATGTATATAAAGGTGGTTACCCAGAATGGAAAGAAAAGAAATTGCCGTTAATGGGTATAGTAAAAGAATGCAAGAATGTAGCAAAGGGTCCTTATGCTCCTAAAGCAGATAGAGCATTAACCATTAATGGTGCTAAAGTTTATTTTGGAGGAGAAGAACTAGAAGATGGTATGATTGATCAATTTTGGTTAGCTGATCAGCTAAACAGTGGAAAAGGTACTCCTGCTAATGTTCAACTTGTAGATATAAGAAAAGCTTCTCAGTTTAAAGAGGGTCACTTGTCTGGTGCCATAAATGTTCCTTGGGATAGTAAGGCAGAAAAAATTGACCATACTAAATTTCCAGCTGGAAAATTAATAGTTTTTTATTGTAATACTGGTATGCAATCTACAGATGCTAGAGGTAGTTTAGATGATGATATTGCTAAAAATGTTTTATACTTTGATGCAAATGTTAAATGTACAGGGACGAAATGTACAGTTGAGGCAAATGAAGATTTATAATCTTTATTTGTAATTTTACGAAAACAAAAAAGGCTAGGATAAAAATCCTAGCCTTTTTTTATATTTGTTAAATTTATATTAACAAGAAGGAACATTTCCTGAATCATTTGCATATTCATAAAAGAAATCATAAAAATGAGGAACATATTTAGATTTTACTTTTTTTATTTTTGGACAGATTGTTTTAATTTCTGCTTCTAATTTTCCATCTTCTTGAATCGCTTCCCATTGAGCTTGTGTGTGTTTTTGTGCCATTTTAGCGCCAGTCATACCACATTTCTTTTTAAGCTTTTTAGAAAAAAGCTTTTGACCTTTAGCAACATCTGCACTAGCAACTGTTGAGCTTAAACTTAAAGCAACTGCCGCAGCAAATGCTAATTTTAGTAATTTATTCATTACATCTCCTTTTTTATTTTTGCTAGGAAGTATAACATACAAATATAAAACTTTTATAAAAAAATGGTATTATATTATTATGAAATATTATATACTAGAAAAATTGAAACACCATTTGCAAAATTTTACGACCATTCATCATATTGAAAGAATAAGCAACAATACTATGAAAATAGAATTTAACAATAAAAATATTTTTTACTTTGATATGACAAAAGGTCAGGCAATGATTTACAAAAAAAATTATAAAGAATTAAATAAAAAAAAATTTATTGCACCTTTTGATATAGTATTGCAAAAAAGATTTAATAATTCAAAAATTATCAAAGTGTATTTAAAAAATGATGATAAAATTTTAAATATAGAAGTGCTAAGCAAATCTTCATATAAAAAGCAAGTTTCAGTATTGCAACTTGAATTTACTGGTAAAAATACAAATGCTATAATATTAAATGAAGAAAATATTATATTAGAAGCATTAAGACATATAGATGAATGGACATCTTCAAGAATAATTAAAGTTGGACAAAAACTAAAAGAATTAAAAAAGCCAGATTTCAAATTTGAAAAAAAAGAGATTGAAGATATAGAAGAATTTTTATTTAACATATACGAAGATAAAGAACAAAAAGAACTTCAAAATCTAAAAAAACAAAAAATTATGCAAATTGAAAAACAGATAAAAAAAATAAAAATGATTTTAAATAATTTAGAAGATATTCAGCAACTTGAAGAAAAAGCTATAAAGTTAAATGAAGAAGCAATACAAATCATAAGTATTTTACATAAGTGCGCAGGATATAAAAAAAATATTAATATAAAAAAATCAAACGACTTATTTAAAAATTCTAAAAAAGCCAAACAAAAAGCCAAAAATCAACATCTTGAGCAATTAAATCTTACTCAAAAATTAAATTTTTTTAATAGGCTTATAAATACAATAAAAAACTGTAATACAAGTGATGAAATAGAATTTTATTTTCCAAAAAAAGACAAAAAACAAACTAAAACAAAAAAAGCAAATCCATATCAAACATTTTTTATAGATGGTTATAAAATTATGCTTGGACGAGATGAAAGAGAAAATATATATTTACTACAAAATAGTAAAGCAAGTGATTTTTGGTTTCACCTGCAACAACAAACCTCATCCCATGTAATAGTTTCAAATACTAAAAAAACTATACCAGAACACATAGTAGAAAAAGCAGCAGAAATATGTGCAAAATTTTCCAGTGATAACAATGGAACTTACAGAGTTGACTATACGCAAAGAAGAAATGTAAAAATTCAATCAAAAGCAAATGTTCTTTACAATCCTTATAGCACCGTAGTAATTAAAATTTAAATAGAAAATTAAAGTAAAATATTGATACAATTTTCTAATTTAATAAAAAATTAAAGGATTGAAAATGAAACTGCATGAATCTTATAGATGTAACAAATGTGGTAATATTGTTGAACTAACCAAGGTTGGTGGTGGCAAACTTGTGTGTTGTGGCGAAAATATGGAAATGATTACAGAAAGTTTAACTTCTGTTAATTTAATGAAAGCATTTGCTGGAGAATCACAAGCAAGAAACAAATATGAATATTTTGCAAAAATTGCTCAAAAAGAAGGATATAGAGATATTGCTGAACATTTTCAAAGAGCTGCTAATAATGAAAAATCACATGCTAAACTAGAATTGGCTTTAAACAACAGAATGTTAAATAATTGTACAGAAAGTTTTGGAAATACAAAAGAAAATCTTCAGATAGCAATAGACGGAGAATCTTATGAAAATACTCATATGTATCCAGATTTTGCAAAAATTGCAAAAGAAGAAGGAAACAAAGAGGCCGCAACCCTTTTTAATGGTATATGTAAAATAGAAATAGAACATGAGAATATGTTTAAAACGCTTTTAGAAAGATTAGAAACTAAAGCTGAATTTGTGAGTAAAAATAATGAAGAAGCTTGGATTTGTGAAGTTTGTGGACATATTCATTATGGTAAAAAAGCGCTAAAAATTTGTCCTGTATGCGCACACCCTCAGGAATATCAATCAAGATTAAATTCTAAAAAATAATAGTAAAACTTACTTTATTGCCAATGTCATGGTGACCACGATTGGACTTGAACCAACGACTTCCACCATGTCAAGGTGGCACTCTACCACTGAGTTACGCGATCTTTTGAAAATAGATTTTATACTAATTTTACTTAAACTCTAAGGATTAAAACCAAAGTCAATACCAGCATCAAATCCACTTGCTAAATTTGGATTTTGATAGCCATATTGTACACTTTTATTTTGCAACATCATTATGTCAGTTTTTATATCTATTAAAGATGGGCATACCATTGAGCAATTACCGCAAAGAGTACAACTCCATACGCCGTTATCTTGCAAAATATCAATTTTATTTTTTATATTAGTTTCTTTTTTATCTTCTATATATCTATAAGCTCTCGCCATTGCAAAAGGTCCGATAAAATCTTTATTAACTGCGTACACAGGGCAAGAACTATAGCAACTATTACAAAGAATACAGTTACTTTCTTTATCAATTTTCGATACATTATCTGGCAAAATAATTTCATCACTTTTTTGTTCAAGTTGAGCTTTTGCTTTTTTTAATAGCCTATTTTGACAAGAATTGTCTACTACCAAATCTTTTATTACTTTTAAATTTTTTAGTGGTTTTACTTCAGCACCATCTTTTATTGTAGTTTTGCAAGCCAATTTTTCAACACCATTTACAACAACAGCACAATTTCCACATATTCCACTTCTACATCCGCTTTTAAATGTCAAAGAATTATTTTGTGTTGTTTTGATATAAATAAAAGCTTCTAATAAATTATCAGTTTTTTCTTTGAGTGTATATTCTTTTTCACAAATTGTTATTTTCATTACACGAATTCCACATTTATTTTATTAGTTGTTTTGGTTACTAAAGACTCTTTTTCAAACTCTTTATCTTCATCTTTCCAATCAAGTCTATAATGAGCTCCTCGACTTTCTTTTCTTTCCAAAGCAACAACTGCAACTATCTCTGCAATTTCTAACATATTTTTAAATTCATAAAATTCTTTTAAATTGGTGTTATATATTTTACTTTTATCTCCAATTCCCATAAATTTAAATTCTTTAGTCCATTGCTTAAGCTGTTTTAATGCAATTTTTAATTTTTCATCGGTTCTAAATAAACCAACTTTTTTATATAAAAGTTTTCCCATTAATTCTTTTTGTTTATAAAAATCTATTTTATTTGGAAAATTAAATAAATCCTCAATATAATTTTTATCTTCCAAATATTTAGAATATTTTATATCTTCTATTTTTATATCCTCCAAATTTTTACTAGCATGTTTTCCAGCAATTTTCCCAAATACAATAATTTCCAATAAAGAATTGCCTCCAAGTCGATTTGCTCCATGCACTCCATTGTTTGCACATTCGCCAACTGCATATAAATTTTTTATATTTGTTTTACAATCTTTATCAGTCTTTATTCCACCCATACTATAATGAGCAACTGGTATAATTGGTATTAAGTCTTCATCTAATTTAAGTTGTGTATATTGCAAAGCAAGGTTATATTCTTGCGGCATTGTTTCTAAAATCTTTTTTTTACCCAAATGTCTAAGATCTAAAAATATATTCTGCTCATCTTTTATTTTTTCATAGATAGCTCTTGCAACTTCATCTCGTGGTTTTAGTTCGTCTACAAATCTTTTTTCATCTTCTGTAACTAAATATCCACCTTCACCTCTAGCACTCTCACTTATTAAAATTTTATTCTTTTTTAATGCTGTTGGATGAAACTGAATATATTCAATGTTTGACAATTCGCATTCAGCTCTAAGTGCTGCGGCTACACCATCACCTGTAGTAGCATAAGAATTTGTATTAAATCCAGCATATATACCACAGTAACCACCAGTGGCTACTATAATTTTTTTTGCCAATATTTGCTCAACTTCTGTTGTTTTTATATTTAATACAGTAATACCAAAAGCCTCTTTATCTTTTACAATAAAATTTAATAACATATAGTCTTCTAAAAAATCAATATCTTCTTTTAAACAAGTATCAAAAAGTGTATGCAAAATTTTAAGTCCAGTATAATCAGAACTATAACAAGCTCTTGCATTTGAAGTTCCGCCTAATTTTCTTTGACAAATTTTTCCATTTTTATCTCTGGAAAATGAAACAGCCAAATTATCAAGATACTCTATGATATCTTTTGCATTTTTACACATTATCTCTATAGTTTCTTTGTTTCCAATATTGTGCGCAGATTTTAAAGTATCATTTATATGATTTTGTATACTATCTTTATTTTCATCAAGACATGCATTTATTCCGCCCTGTGCTTGGCAAGTTTGTGAAGATGTTGGTGATGTTTTTGATACCACACATACTTTGGCACCATTTTTTTTTGCTTCAATTGCAGCTGTCAGTCCAGCTCCTCCGCTCCCTATAACTAATACATCTAGCATAAATTCTTTACTCTCTTCTTCAAGTCCAAAATTCCTTTAATTCCCGTTTTTTTCTTTCTCTAACTTTCTTTTCAACTTCTTTTTTAAATTCTTCATCAAAGTCCATCTCTTCAAGCACCTCAAGACCTTGACTTATTTCTTCCTCTAATTTTTTTTCCGAATCTTCTTCAATTAATATTTCTTCAACAATAATTTCATCATCCTCTTGAACTAAGGGAGTATCATTAAATTCAAAAACTGGTGCTGGAGGAGCTACTCTTTCTTTCTTTTTTTCAATAAATTCTTCGACTAATTCTGAAGATTTTATTTTATTTTCTTTTATAGTTTCATCTATATTTTTTTTAGATTTATTTTTTTCTGAACTTATTTCTTCTTTCTTTTTTTTAGTTTTTTCTTTTTGTACAATAACTTTTTCTTTCTTTTTTTTAGGCTCTTTTGTTTCTTTTAATAAAGATTTTGATTTAAAAGTGTCATATTCTGACATAATTTTTTCATATTTATCAAAATCAAGTAAAATAAAACTAGGTTTCCCATCTCTTAAAATAATAGCCTTATCAATCTCATTTTTAATTATTTTATCAAATATAGTTTTACTTTTTCTTATTAATTCTGTTGACGAATACATTTCATTTGAACTATAAAGTAAATGGTTCATATTGTTGCCTCACTAATTTTAATTTGTATTGTAGTTTGTATTATAACACATATTGACAATAAAACTAATTTATATTACAATCTTAAGTACAAAAAAGCACAAAGAGGAAAAAATTTGAATGTAGCAGTATTTGGCGGTAGTTTTGATCCTCCACACATAGGTCATGAAGCAATTATTTATAAAGCATTGAAAAATTTAGATATTGATAAACTTATAATTGTTCCCACTTTTCTTAATCCTTTTAAAAACAATTCTTCTTTTAACCCTATCACAAGATTAAAATTAATAAAAAAACTTTTTTGCAACAATAAAAAAATACAAATATGTGATTATGAAATTAAACAAAACGAAGCTGTTCCAACAATTAGAACCATAAAATACTTGAAAAATAAAGAAGAAAAAACAAAGAAAATTTATCTAATAATTGGTGCTGATAATATAAAAAATCTTCATCTTTGGGATAATTACAGTGAATTAAAACGACTGGTAACCTTTGTGGTAGCCACTAGAAATAATATAAAAATTGATAACTTTAAAATTTTAAATATTGATTATGACATAAGTTCAACAAGAATTAGAGAAAATTTAGATATAACTTTAATACCAAACAAAATACAACAAAAGGTGAAAAAACTTTGGAAAATAGAATAAAAAAAATTACTGCTATTTTAGATGAAAAAAAAGCCGAAAATATTGAAACTATCGATTTAACTGGCAAAGGCTATTTGGTAGATCAAGTAGTAATAGCGACTACTTTAAATGGAAAACACGCTTATTCTTTAACAAACTACCTAAAAGATGGGCTTAAACCAGATGGTGAAGAATTTTTACGAATTGATGAAACCGATGATTGGACAATTATAGATTTGGGTGATATTTTGATACATCTAATGAGCGAACAATACAGAGAGAAATATCAAATTGAAGAATTTTTAGATGAAATAAAAAAAGGTAGTTTATAAAAACTACCTTCCTGTTCTAACATCTGTGTAATTTTGTGTAGCTTTTTTTGCTCCGCCCATATTTCCAGTTGCTATTGCAAAAATGATTGCAGCCACAAAAGCTATCGCTATCCATTTCATCATATTACATTACCTCCTTCGCAGTAATTCCAAGCACTTTTAATCCAGTTCTTATTGATAAAGCTACCATACTTAAAGCTTTTAAATATGCAGATTCTTCACTAACACCAACAATTCTATGTTCATTGTAAAATTTATGTGTTGTTGCACTTAAAGAATGTAAATAATCAGTTACTTTTTGCATATCTCTTTTTATAAATGCCTCTTCCAAAATAGATGGTAACAATAACGCCTCATATACCAAATCTTTTGCATCTTGATTGATACCGTTAATTGTGGCATTTTTTACATCATCAGCTTTTTTCTCTGCTTTTTTAAATAATTGATTTATTCTTGCGTGCGCATAATTTATATAAAAAATAGGATTTGATGAATCTTGATTCTTCAATACATCAATATCAAATTCTAAATGTGTATCACTTTTTTTTGTTAAAAAAATAAATCTTAAAGCATCAGCACCAATCTCCTCTGTAATATCACTCATCAATATAACATTGCCAGATCGTTTGCTCATTTTATATGGCTCGCCACCTTTAAGCAAAGATACCATTTGGGAAAGTAAAATTTCTAATTGTTCAGGGTCGTTTCCTAAAAATTTAATAGCTGCTTTTACTCTTGTGATATACCCATGATGATCAGCACCCCAAATATTTATATATTTATCAAATTTTCTATCATATTTGTATTTATGGTAAATAATATCTCCAGCAAGATAAGTAGGCACTCCATTTTCACGGACTACTACTCTGTCAGTATCATCGCCAAGTTCGGTTGATTTTATCCAATCTTTACCATCTTTTTTATATATACTTCCACTATTTTCAAGCACTGCTTTTGTTTCATCCCAATTTGAATATAAAGATTTTTCACTCACATAATTATCAAACTCAATACCTAAATTAAACATATCATTTTTAATAAGTAATATTACTTCATCTTTTGCAAAAAGTGCTAACTCATTTTGCCTTGAAGCATCTTCAAAAATTTCTTTACCAAATTTTTCTTCACAAAGCTTAGCAATATCAAAAAGATATTCACCTCTATAATATTGTTCAGGATACTCTACATCTACTTTTAAAATAGATTCTCGACCTGCAAGATAAACTGAAAGACCAAGCAGACCCATTTGTGCTCCAGCATCATTTATATAATATTCACTAGAAATGTCATATCCTAAATATTTGCCAACTCTTAAAAGTGCATCTCCAAAAACAGCTCCTCTAGCATGTCCTATGTGAAGTGGTCCAGTCGGATTTGCACTTACATACTCTAAAAGAATTTTTTGTTTTTTATCATTACATTTGGCAAAATTATCTCCAAGCGACAATGCCTCATCTATTTTTTGTGCTAAAAATTGTTCTGATAACTTAAAATTTATAAAACCTTTAACTGCTTGAACATTTTCAAAAATATTATCATTTTTAAATTTTGTAGCTAAATCTTCAGCTATAAGCATTGGATTTTTACGAAGTTCTTTTGCTAATGAAAACGCAACAGGAGTTGCGAAATGACCTAAATTTCTATCTTTAGGTTTTTCTAATACTATTTGTTTATCAAGCTTTTGCTCGATAAACTCTTTTATAATTTTTTGCAATATAAATTCTTAAACTGTTGTTGTTGTTTCTTCGTCTTTTTTTGCTTCTATTTTTTCACTTTTATCTGAAGCAATTTCAGTCGGCTCATCCTCTTTCATAGCACCTTTAAAGTTTTTAATACCTTGACCCAACCCTTTAGCTAATTCTGGTATTTTCTTACCTCCAAAAAGTAACACTACTACTGCAACTATCGCAAATAATTCAAATCCACCTGGCATACCCATAATCTATCTCCTACTGTTAAAATATAAAAGATTATACATTTTTACCACTTAAACTCAAATTATGCAAGAAAAATTAAATAATAGACCAAGAAAAACTTTGAACTGGAGACCTCCAAATGAAGTTTTTTATAGTCTTAAAATGGCAGTTTAAGGTAAAAATTGCACTTCAAATTTAATTTTTGGACTACGAATATTTTCCTAATAAAACATTTTTTTCATAAGTGTTTTTTTGATATTCATATTTTATATTATTTATTACTTCTTTGACCTCATCTATATGGATAAGCCATGGATTATTTTTATGATGTTCTTGGTGTGCTAACATATCTTTATTTGTTAATTCCAAACTATCAAAATACTCTTGTGGTGTTACTATCTCATTTGTTCTTGCTTCATCATAACTAACATGTTCTTTAAATTTGTCGTGCAGTTTTGATAAGTTTTCTATTGTAAGTGGTATATTGTTTCTTCCCATATAGTTATCTACTTTTATCATTTCTCTTTCAAGTATTTTACCAAGTTTTAATCCATTTATTAAGAGTGCCATATCTCCACCAATTATATCTTCAGCTACTGTAGTTTTTTCTTTAATATTCAAATTAAATAAAATTTTATTTAAAGTATCATCTGTTGTACCATTTGCTATATCTCTTAAGTCCATAGCCCTATCATTTAAAGCCTTATCTGCTGTAGGTGGAAACATATTGTTAATATCATTAATACTATAGCTTTTATAATCTTGAAATGGTATCTTGGTTGGATTTTGAGCATTATTATTTTCTATTAAACTATCAAATGAGGTTTCTTTTGTAGCTTGTGTTTTTTGCACACTATTTGCTGTAGTTTGATATATATTATGCGTATTATTTTGAATTGTCATTATGTTCCTTCTGATTGTTTTATTTTGTCCTGTAGTTCTTTTGGCAACTTTTCAATATCTAGTTTAAATTTGTTGTTTTTTATAAAATCTGGAATTTTTCTTTCATTTGAAGTGTAGCAAGATATACTATCATCATATATATCTATAGTTAAATCATAGCTATAATCTATATCTAAGTTTTTTAAAAAATATCCATCACATAAAAAAATCTTATCGCTTCGCAATGAAATTACCTGAATTTGTAAATTTGTATCAAAGTTATCTTTGTATACTTCTTTTAATGATAATGTAAATTTATATTTTTTATCATTTTCATTTATAGTTCCTCTTAGCCCTATATATTTTGTTGTATATTCTTGTGGTTGATTTTGTGTTTTAATTATATTGTCTGACAATAATTTTACAATATAAAGATTTGGCTTACTATTTGATGAAAATAAAACTATAGATTTATTTTCTAGTGTAACGGCTTCATTTTTTATGTTTTCGTTATTTTCTTCTATTTTGATATTATTTTTTTCTTCTATTTTTTGTAAAATAATTTTTTTCTTTATTGGTTTTTTCTTTTTTTCAACAATTTTTATTTCTTTGGTACTAAATTCTTTGTTTATATTTTCTATTTGATTAGGTTTTATTTCTTTTATTGCTGATTGTTTTGTGTTTGCCTGAGTATTTTTATCTTGCCAAGTTAGTGCAATTAATACTAAGATAATAGACAATGTGATATATATGTATTTTTTATTCATAATTTAAATAGACACAACAAAATTGTATTATTGCATCTATATTGTTCTCCTTGATTTATATTTATGGGTATCTTAGAAATCTATTCATGCTTGATAATACAGTGTTACCTTCGCTATAAAAAGATTTAAAAAGCCCACTCATTCTTCCTTTATAATATCTGTGAATAAATATAGTATATCCTGCTCTTTTTATGGTTTGTTCCAGCTCACCATCTTCTGCCCCTATGCCAACAACTGGTTCTTTATCAATATTATCACCAAATACTACAGTAGCAGAATATCCATTTCCAGTATGAGTAGCTTTAGATACATAATATCCGGAAAGTTCATTGTATGTTACATTGTTAGGATTAAGTAGGTCATCCCATTGACATTGTTTGTCACCACCACATGTAACCACTTGCCATGAATATATCGCCGTAGCCTTTCCAAACAAACTACTTGCACCAATTGTAAAAATAGCTATAAAAGCTATAAATATCTTTTTCGTCATTGTTCCTTATTTTTGATTTATAAAATAATAACGATAGAATACTTATACTTTGCTTATGTTATTTTTTTTATTTATTTTATAAATTTGCTTTTTGTGATAAGTGATTTATATGTAATAATCCAAAATTTAATTTCTTATTACAAAATTTTAATTAACAATTTATATCCACTTCCTGCTGCTGCTATTGATCCAACTACATTTAAAACAATATTTAAAATGCCGTACAAAAATGAGCTGTTCAAAAGAAAAAAACTTTCAATTGCAAATGTGCTGTAAGTAGTTAAAGCACCTAAAAATCCTGTAATTAAAAATACCCTTAATGTATCAGAAGGGGTAAAATGTAAAAATAATGCTATTAAAATTCCTATAAAAAAACTACCTATTATATTTACGCCCAAAGTTGCTAAAGGTAATTCGTATGGAAAATTTTTTGTAACTACTGTATTTATGTAAAATCTACCAATTGCACCTAAAAATCCGCCACATCCTACTGCTAGAAACATTTGCAAATTAAGTTGCATCTTTTATCTCTACCTCTTTTTCTAAAATTTGTCGCATATCATTTTGCATATCTTCATACCAAGATGTTTTTTTATCAGCTTGCACTGTTGGCAAACAAATAATTTTAACAGTACCAGCTTTTTGTTCAAAACTATGTGAATCTAGCATATCTTTAGTCCCTATCATTACTATTGGCTGTACTTTAAAATTATGCTTTTCTGAAATTAATTTTGTACCTGCCTTAAATTTTCTTAATTTTTTTCCGTCCGTTCTTGTACCTTCTGGAAAAATTGCTATTAGTCTATTTTGATTATATTTTTCCTTGGCTTCTCTTAATAATTTTATTAAACTGCTTTTATTTTCTCTCTCTACGATAATCATATTTGGAGCTTTTAAGATATGCCCAAACCATGGAATATCAGCTATCTCTTTTTTTGCTACCCAAGCCAAATCCTTTTGATGCAAATATTCAAAAACAATAATATCCAACAAAGATTGATGATTCATTACCAATAAATTTGCATCATTATCCAAAGAGCCTTCAATTTCTAGCTTAATTCCCAAAAGTTTTAATTGTAATGCGCCCCAAGCTCTTCTTATTTTTCTATTATTTTTTCTAAAAAGATACATCAATACAATCGTAACCGTTACCGTTATGACAAGCTGCATCATAGTAAACAACATTCTTATTTTATTTAATATCACTTTTTTTTACCCATCCTATATTTTTATTTTTAAATAATACTTTTATAAATTTTCTTTTTTTACTTAAAACTTCAACTTCATTTTTAACATCCAAAATCTTATAGACTGTAGATGATTTTGTTGGCAATATAAAAACTTTTGTATTTTTGGCTATAAATATTTTTTTATTTGGCAAAATTAATTTTATAAAAACTGCAAACATTAATATAAATAACAATATAAATATTTTATTTTTTGTTTTAAAATATAAAAAAATAAATATTAAAAAAAATAACAAACTCAACATTTGTTTATAAAATAACAAATTACTATCGTGCGGATTTAAACCAATTTGCGTACTTGTTAGCTCCTCTTCAAGAGAAATAGGAGCTTCAACTGTTATAAATTTTGATAATTTTGTATTATAGTAATTAAACTTAATACTTTTTTTATGACTTGGAACTATCATATAATAATAAACTATTTGCACAGGATAATGATCTTCAAAATCTTGCGCACCTTGATCTTTAAACTGCTGAAGATAAAACTCTTCAAGATTTCCATTTATAGTTTCTATATTACATACTACCATAAGCATTTTATTGTTATATTGTTTAGCATTTGCAGTTTTGATTTTTAAACTCTCTGCTATAACATTTGAAAAATATTCTTGATTAATTGCTATTTTATTATATTTTATTTTTGGCGGTTTAATTTTAACAAAATCAACATCTTTTCCATTTTGTGTTATTGCCAATCTAATAGTTGGTAAAATAAAATTTCTATTTCTTGCTTTGAAAATTATTTTTGCAGTGTAAATATTTTTATTTCCCTGCTCAAGCCAAGAAATATCCTTATCTAAAATATCTATATTTTTTCCATTAGCATATGTTGTGGTTATAAAATCATAAAGATCATTATTAGTTAAAATTCTGGCTTCTAATTCTACTGTAAATCTTTGTTGAGTGTAAACATTTTTTGGATATTTCGTGTATTTTATATAAAGTTCTTTTGATTTTGCATTTGTTAGTTCACAAAAAGAATTTGTTTGTAAAAAAAATACTATTAATACAGTATAAAGTATAGATGCAAATAATTTTTTCATACTTACATCCATAACATAAACCTAATTTTTATTTAAAAAGCCTTGAAGCATTTTTATACCATCATCACAGCCAAGAAGTGTTTCCATTGCTCTTTCTGGATGTGGCATAAGACCAAAAACATTTTTATTTTTATTACAAATACCTGCTATTTGTTCTGTGCTTCCATTTAATACTAAATTTTCTCCATCTTGATTACAATACTGTAATAATATTTGATTATTTTCTTTTAGCTTTTCAAGTCCGTCATCATCTATATAATAATTTCCATCATGATGAGCTACGGGAATATTTAATATATCTTCTTTTTCTAATTCAGATAAAAAAACATTATCATTATTTATAACTTTTAAGTGATGATGTTTTGATATAAAATGCAAATTGTCATTTCTTTTTAAAGCACCTGGTAATAATCCAGTCTCAGTTAAAATCTGAAATCCATTACAAATTCCCAAAATTTTTCCATCATTTGAAGCATAATCTTTAACAGCGCCCATAATAGGTGCAAACTTTGCCAATGCTCCACTTCTTAAATAATCACCATAAGAAAATCCGCCAGGAATAACGACTAAATCTGTATTTTTAGGCAATTTAGTTTCCTCATGCCAAATTATTTCTACATCTGCCCCTAATTTTTCAAATGCATATTTTGTATCATACTCACAATTTGTTCCTGGAAATTGCAATACTACTATTTTTGCCAAATTTTGCGAAATTTCAGTTTGTTTTATCATAATTTTTATGCTTCTATTGATATATCGTAATCTTCAATTACAGTATTTGCCAATAACTGTTCGCACATTTTCGCAGCTTCTTTTTTCGCTACCAATTCATCTGTCGCATTAAGTTCCATAATAATTTGTTTGCCAATTCTAACATCTTGCACAACATCTTTAAATCCAATAGCGTCTAGTGTATGATGTGTTGCTTTTCCTTGAGAGTCCAATACTCCTTTTTTTAATCCGATATTTATAATTGCTTTCATCTTGTCCCTTTTTTTAATGTTCTATTTTGCTAAAATTCTATTTAACACTTCTTCATAAGCTACTTTTAATCCACCAAGACCTTGTCTAAACCTATCTTTATCCATTTTTTCACCGGTTTTAATATCCCAAAATCTACAATTATCAGGAGATATTTCATCTACAAGCATTATATTTCCATCTTTATCTTTTCCAAATTCTAATTTAAAATCAACAAGGTTTAATCCTATATTTGCAAAATATGGTTTTAAAATATCATTTATTTCTCTTGCCACTTTTCTTAGTATATCTAACTCTTCAACATTATCAACTAATTCTAAAATAATACAATGCTGATCGTTTAATTTTGGATCGCCTAATTCATCATTTTTATAATCAAACTCAACCAATACAAAAGGTAGAATTTTACCATCTTCTATTCCTAAATTTTTAGACAAACTTCCTGTAGCTATATTTCTAACAATTACTTCAATCATAATAACATCAGCTCTTTTATGTAGCATATTATTATCATCCAACATTTCTTTAAAGTGTGTGTTTATGCCTTTTTTTTCAAGCAACTTAAAAAGCTCTGTTGAGATTTTATTATTTAAAGCACCTTTTCCTGCTTCATTCGATTTTTTCTCACCATTAAATGCAGTTAGGTCATCTTTGAACTCAGAAATTAAAAGATTTTTGTCTTCTGTTTCCCAAATTTTTTTTGCCTTTCCTTCGTAAAGCAAATTTGTCTTTTCCATCATTTCCCTTTTTTAGTTTTTTATCAATATTAATGCTTTTAAAATATCAGTCGCAGCTTTTAGTTGATTGTCATTATACAAATCTTCTTTATTTATTTTTGTTTTATCTTTTTTAATTTCTTCGTCTTTATCTTCTTCTTTATCTTTTTTAATTTCTTTATCGCCATTAACTTTCTCAAGTTCTACTTCTAAATGTTTTTTTAAATCTTTTTCTTTAATAGAAAATTTATCTTCTTTCTCATGAACTGATTCTCCTGAAAAAGACTCTATATCAGGATCTATTCCTTTTGCTTGAATTGTTCTTCCACTTGGTAAATAATATTTAGCAATAGTAAGTTTGATAGATTCACTATTTTTATCATCCAAAGGCAATACTACCTGCACTGAACCTTTTCCAAAAGTTTTTTCTCCTATTATTATTGCTCTCTTATGATCTTGCAAAGCTCCGCTTACAATTTCACTAGCACTCGCACTTCCGCCATTTACAAGCACTACCATTGGTACTTTTGTAATAGTTGAAGCCGTTGTTGCCTCATAGTCTTTATCTTGAGCTTTATCTCTTCCTTTTTGTGATACAATAATTCCAGAATCTATAAATAAATCAACTGCTTTAATAGATTGTTCTAGTGAACCTCCTGGATTATTTCTTAAATCTAAGACTATTCCTTTTGTAGTTTTTTCTTTTTCGTTTATTAATTTTGCAAGTTGTTTCGCAACATTATTATCAAAAGATGCAATTCTTAAATAAAGAATATTTCCTAAAGTTTTAAAACTAACAGATTTAACTTTTATTATATCTCTTACGATATGAATTACAACAGGTTTTGGTTCTTTTTTCCGTACAACTGTAACATCAATAGGAGTACCTTTTTTGCCTCTCATTAAAACAACCGCATCACTCAAAGTCATTTTAAGCGTAGATTTATCATCAATTTTTAGAATAATATCTCCAGCTTTTACGCCCGCTTTTTGTGCAGGAGTATCATCAATAGGTGAAATAACAGTTAATACGCCATCTCTCATACCAACAACAATACCAAGACCACCAAATTCACCCTTCATACTAACTTTAAATTCTTTATAGTATTTTTTATCCATATATGCAGAATGTGCATCTAATTCACTCATAAGTCCCTTGATTGATTTGTCAATAATATCGCTTAAATTGACATCATCTACATAAATCCGCTCAACAGCACCTATTACTTTTTGAAGTTTTGCATAAGACTCAAGTCTTGTGGGAATTTTGTTTTCTTCTTTAACACTACTAGAAAATAAAACTACAGATAAAAACAACAAACTCAAAATCTTTTTCATATTTTTCCTCTTATTTATACATAATATTTAAGCGATTATTGTATCTTAATCTAAATAATAGTATCATTAATGAAATGGAGTAATTATATGAGTTTAAAAGAAAATGTTGATTTTTTAAAAAATGAAATTTCAACCGAAGAGAAGTTTTTTGAGGGTTTTTTCAAGCTAGAAAAGTTTTGGAAAAAATATAAAATAGCAGTTATAAGTTCTGTTACAATTGTTGTGGTAGTAGTTGCTAGCATTAATATAAAAAGTTATTTGCAGATGCAAAATAAAATTAAAGCAAATAAAGTTTTTAATTCTTTGCTTGAGAATCCAAAAAATATTCAAGCCTCTAAAGAACTAGAAAAGTTAAATCCCACTCTTTTGACTATAGCAAAACATCTTACAAATCAAAAAAATAAAGAAGATAAAGTTATAGATGTTCAATTTTTAAAAGAGATAGTAGAATATAATATTGCTATAAATAAAAATGATACAAAAGCTATAGATAAAACTATTTTAAAATCATCTTTTTTATTAAAAGAATATGCAATTTTTCAAAAAGCTTTAGTGCAAACTTTAAATGAAAATTATTCAGAAGCAAAAAAGACACTTGAGCTTGTACCTCAAAATTCTGGCGTAACTAAAGTTTCAAATAAACTAAAGCATTATTTGCTTACAAAATAAGGATAAAAAGATAATGAAAATATTTATACAATTGGTAGCTTTTGCACTTATTTTTATAGGATGCTCTAACAAACAGTATTTTGAACCAGAACAAGTTGATGATTCATACTATACTCAAGCAAATGATATGCCAAGCTCAATTAAATCGCTTAATAAAGATGGGGCAACTTTGGAGGATTATAAAACTATAGATAAAGGCGGTATCTCGAAATACTTTCTTCCTTCTGGCTATAGTTTTTTAAATAAAATAAATTCTACAATGATAGCTTCAAATAAATCTGGAAATGTTCTTATTAACGATAAAGAAAACATATTTAACTTTAAAAACAATGTTATTGCTGCTTCAATTAAAAATGATTTGTTAGCATTGATTTTTTCTGATAATAGTATTGGATTATATGATATGACTACTAAGAAATTTAAATTTAGAGAATACAAAAAAAATTCATTAACAAATGATGAAAGAATTGCAAATCCTATATTTGAAGATGAAATTGTTTTATTTCCAACTTTAAATGGGAATATTATTATAGTTAATACAAAAAGTTTTAAGGCTGTAAAAACAATAACAATAGATCCAAATAATCGCATAAACAATGTTATATTTTTAAAAGTAAAAGATGACACAATGATTGCAGCAACATCAAATAAAATTTTAACTTTAGGCGATGGTTCTTTTTCTGTAAAAGATTATTCTATAAAAGACATAATATTAAAAGATAATCATATTTATATTGCCACACTAGATGGAAATATTATAAAATTAAATTTATTATTTGAAAAAATAGCGACCAAAAAATTTAAATTTGCAAAAATTCACTCTCTTGGATTTGGAACAAAATTATATGCCTTGGAATCGCAAGGATATTTAATAGAATTAAATGATGATTTCTCAGATGTTAAAATTTATGATTTTGACTTTGATGAAGATACAAAAGTTATTTCAATTAATGATGCTTTATATTTCGATAATCTGTATATAAAATTAAAATACAAAGTCAAATTAATGACTTTGTGCGATATTGGCAATACTACTTTTGCTTTTGT
>JAOZVJ010000070.1 GCA_029938215.1 Arcobacteraceae bacterium
GGTTCATCTACATTTACAGGTTGAAATCTTCTTTGCATAGCAGTATCTTTTTCAAAATATTTTCGATATTCTTTTAATGTAGTTGCCCCTATAGTATGAAGCTCCCCCCGTGCCAATGATGGTTTTAAGATATTCGCAGCATCCATACTTCCCTCACTAGCTCCCGCTCCTATAATGGTATGAATTTCATCAATAAAAAGTATAATATTTCCAGCTTTTTTTACTTCATCAATTACAGATTTTAATCTATCTTCAAATTCTCCACGATATTTAGCCCCTGCTATTAAAGCACTCATATCAAGAGTAACTACTCTTTTGTTTTGCAAAGAGGTTGGAACATCATCATTTACAATTCTTTGAGCTAATCCTTCTGCAATAGCAGTTTTCCCAGTTCCAGGTTCTCCTAGTAAAATTGGATTATTTTTAGTTTTTCGTATTAAAATTTGCATCATTCTCTGAATTTGTTCATCTCTTCCAATAACTGGATCAAGTTCTCCATCTATTGCTTTTTTATTTAAATCTATTCCATATTTTTCTAAAGCCTCAAGATTTTCATCAGCACTAGCACTTTGTACGCTTGCACCTCCTCTCATAGCCTCAAGATTTTTTTTAATTTCAATCAAATCAACATACTTGCCTAATATGTCTTTAGAAACTTTATTATCTAAATTTGCTATTATAAAAGTATCAACAGCAATAAATGTATCTCCAGTACTTGCCATTAATCCATCAGCTTTTTCTAAAGCACTTACTAAATTTCTACTGATTTTGATATTTTCTTTTGTTACTGAACTTACTTGTGGTAGATTGTTTGCATAACTTTTGGCTTCAAGTTCAATCGCACTTTTATCTATATTTAGTTTATTTAATAATTGATTTAATACTGAGTTTGTATTAGTTAATAATCCCCATATAATATGGACAATCTCTACTTCCTGATTTTTATTATGAAGAGCCAAAGAAAGCCCTGATTCTATAGTTTCGTTTAATTGGTTTGTTAATTTTTCAAATATTTTATTACTCATTTTTTCTATCCTTTTTTTAATTAGCACTCAAAGGTGTCGAGTGCTAAAAGAAGTATAACAAGTTTGATATGTTTTGTCAAGTTTGAAAAACTACATTGTTTATTTTTTAATAAAGCTTAACTTTTTTTCTCCACAAAGGTTCTATACTATTTACATTACTTTCGTTTGTGATTTGGTGAATTAAATCTAAAACATTATTGTCTTTATGAATATATATGTATCCTCCAGATATCAAAATTTGAGAAAGTGTCAAATCATATTTTGCTTCAAATTCATTTATTAACTCAGGAGTAACTATATTAAATTTTATTACTATTTTTGAATTATCTTCAAACGCAAGATTTTGCGAAGTTATATATTTATTATTTTCATTTTTAACAAGTATTTCTTTAATCTGCCCATTTTGTTTTATATCATAATTTATAAAATCACTTGCACAAGCATTTAAAAAAAGTGCTATTAATATTATTAGTTTATTCATCTTAATGTCCTACTATTTGAAGTTCTATTTTTGTAATTGTTCGATTTGCACTTGTTTGAGTATTTGCATCTCTATCTGCTATTTTTATACTCCAATCACCAATACTATTTTCATCTATAAAAGCAGTTGAGCTTAATCTGAAAGTACTATTATTGATATTTAGATCGCCTGCACCATTATCGTTATGTAAAAGTTTTGTTATAGTGCCACTTGGAGAAGTTAAATAAAACTCAAATTCTCCAAGATTATCAAAAGTTCCCATAAAAGTAACACCAACCCATTCTACTGTTTTATTTTCTGTCACATTTATTGTTTTAGTTATTCCTGTCGAATTATCATTTGGAACTACCCAAGAGCCAGTTATCTCATCATTAATAGTAAATTTTGCACCTAAATTTGTATAGCCACTTTTACACATAGTTATTGCTCCAGATACATTTAATCTTCCATATCCATAGTCTATACTATGTTTTAGTCCAGCATTATTTGTTACCCAAGTAGAATTTCCACTATCAATATGAGTTGCAGTTTTAGCTAAGATATATTTTACATCTCTATATGTTAAATTTGGACAAGCTTCAAGTATCAGACCTATGCCACCAGCTACCATTGGAGTAGCAGCACTTGTTCCTCCAAATGTTGAGTAGCTATTGCTTAAATCAGTAGAGTAAACATCTACACCATAGGCAGAAATTAAAATATTTGAGCCTTGACTTGAATAGGATGCAAAAGTATTATTTTTATTAAGTGCCGCAACAGTTATCATATATTGACTATTTGATGTATATGTTAAATTTGCTGAACCTTTTGGACAATTGCCAGAATCTTCTCTGTCGTTTCCTCCAGCCATCACATAAATTCTACCTTTGCCGTCTCTTAAAATTGAAGCTCCAATAGCTAAAATATCTTCCTCAGTTTGACCATTATCAAAACAACTACCCCAACTATTCGATGACACTGTTATGTCATTTGCACCATCGCCAGTAGTCCAAGCTTTTTCTAATTCTGCTTGATTGTAGCTAAAATTACCAGAACTGTCTGTTTTGAATTTAAAACCTACAACTTTTCCTAAAGGATTTATGCCTCTGATGCCTTTATTATTGTATCCTCTAGCACTAGCAATTCCAGCACATTGAGTTCCGTGTGATTCTCCACTATCTGGAGCACAATTTAAAGATGTAACAGTTTCTGCATTGTAGCTCTTGCTTAAATCTAAATTTACAATTATATCTTCATGATTATGTTCAATTCCAGTATCAACAATTTGAATAATAGAGCCATTTGCACTGCTACCATTATAATCTTTGTGAACTTCTGTTATATTCAAATCATCCAAGTACCATTGGTTTGAGATAAGAGGATCGTTTCCATTTGTAGCATTAAGACCTAAAGTGTCCATTAGGTGTTCTCTGGCTGATGTTGTATTTACTTCTACTAAATTTCCAACACTAGAATTTACTTCGTTTATTAAATTGGTTATAAAAGTACTGTTATTAAAATCTCCATTTACAAAATCTAAATTCTTAGCAGCATCTACCAGAGTAATCCCAGTTGCTGGGTTTTTATCGCTATCAAAAGTTTGCAAAACTCTTGCTATATTTAATACTTTTGCATTATTTATATCTCCACTACTCACTATTTCAAGTGGTGTAATTTGACTTCCTCCAATAGCACTTCCTATAAAAATATTACCAATATAAAAAGACACAGTTTCGCCATTGGTGTAATAAAATCTTCCAATATTGTCAGTTTTTCCTGATTGTGTAGGCGTACTATATGTCAAGCCTTCAACTGCGGAATCTATAAAAGATCCGCTACTTACCGAAGAAGATGACGAAGAAGAACCTCCGCCACCGCCACCACCGCCACAACCGTAAAATATGATAGCGAATAAAAATATTGGTATATATTTTTTTGTCTTTTTAAATTTCATTTTTTTCCTTATAAACAGTTAGATAATACAATAAATAAGTAGCATCAAGTGGACTCCATTTGATATGATCTATTAAATTTTGTTTGCTAGGGTCTTTTGGCGCGATTTTATCGTATAAATCAATTATATCAAATACTTTAACTTGTAAAGATTCAAATGTATAATCTTTTACAAATGATGGAAATATTTCATTTTTGTTTGGAATAAAGAGGTCATGGTCTAATTGTAGATATTTTAATATAACACCTATCTGAAAAGAATGATAAGTATTTACCTCAAGTGCTCCTAAGGATTTATCTTTGTACCCCAAAGATCTGTACGCAGAAATTTCTTCTTTTATCATATTTGAGACAAGCTTATCACCTAAATCACTGATTATTTTTGGTAATTGTACATCTTCAATAGATACTTTTTCTGGATCAAAAACTCTTTTTTTTAGTCTGATTGATTCAAAAACTTTCTTAGCCACACCATTAAATAATCCCATAATTCCTCTTTATTTTTTAATTTTAGTATCTTACAATGACATTTATTATATACTTCTGAAATGACAAAACAAAATAAAGATAAAGTATTTGAAAAACCTATATTGAAGCAGTTTGAATTTGATACTCAAGTTGCTAGTGTGTTTGATGATATGCTAAATCGCAGTGTTCCTTTTTATAATGAGATGTTAAATTTGACTACATCGTTTGTTTTGAAGTATTGCAAAAATGGCGATGTTATTTATGACTTGGGTTGCTCAACTGCATCAACTTTGATAAATATTGCACAAAAAAGTAAAGTAAAATTAAATTTAATAGGGATTGATAGCTCAGATGCTATGCTAGAGCGCGCATCTTCCAAGTGTAAAGCATATGCTCTTGATATTCATTTGATAAATGATGATATTTTTAATGTAAACTTTAAATCATCAAAAGTAATTATTTCAAATTATACTTTACAATTTATTAGACCACTTCAAAGAGAAAAATTAATTAAAAAAATTTATGATAATCTAGAAGAGGGCGGAATATTTGTATTTAGTGAAAAAGTGATAAGTGATGATAAAAAATTAAATAAGCAGTTTATAGATGAATATTATAATTTTAAAAAGACAAAAGGCTATAGTGAATTTGAAATAGCTCAAAAAAGAGAAGCTTTGGAAAATGTGCTTATACCTTATACTTATGATGAAAACAAAAAAATGATAAAAGATGTTGGATTTAAGCATTTTGATTGTTTGTTTAAGTGGATAAATTTTGCAACTTTTATAGCAATTAAATAAAAAAAGGATAAACGAAACATATGCTAGAAATAGGAAATAAAGCACCAGAATTTTGTATTCCAAATCAAGATGAAGTTGAGATTTGTTTGAGAGATTTAAAAGGTCGTTGGATAGTTTTATATTTTTATCCAAAAGACAATACTCAAGGCTGTACGCTAGAAGCTCAGGATTTTACAAATGCTGTAGATGATTTTGATGATTTGGATGCTGTTATAATTGGAGTTAGTCCTGATAGTCCAAAAAAACATCAAAATTTTATAGATAAAAAAGAGCTAGAAATCACATTACTTTCTGATGAAGATAAAAATACTTGTGAATCTTATGGAGTTTTGCAATTAAAAAAAATGGCTGGACGAGAATATATGGGAGTTGTACGAACTACTTTTATTATAAATCCAGAAGGAAATATTGCTGAAATTTGGCGTAATGTTAAAGTGCGAGAAAAGAAAAAAATAAGCGATGAAACGATAGAATGGCTTCATACGGGAGAAGTAAAAGAAAAACTAAAAGAATTAAGGAATTTTAATGGGTAGAGCATTTGAATACAGAAAAGCGGCAAAAATGAAAAGATGGGGAAATATGTCAAAAGTATTTCCAAAATTAGCAAAAAAAATTACAATGGCAGCAAAAGCAGGAGTACCAGACCCTGAAATGAATGCACCACTAAGAACAGCAATCGCAAATGCAAAAGCTCAAAATTTACCAAAAGACAATATAGATGCTGCGATTAAAAGAGCAACGGCAAAAGATGCTGCAAATTTGGCAGAAGTAAATTATGAAGGCAAAAGTGCCAGTGGAGTATTGATATTTATAGAATGTGCAACAGATAATACAGCAAGAACTGTAGCAAATATTAAAGATGTTTTTAAAAAAGCAAAAGGACAGGTTGTACCAACTGGGTCACTAGAATTTATGTTTGATAGAAAATCTGTATTTGAAATTAAAAAACCACAAATGGATTTAGAAGAGTTAGAATTAGAAATGATTGATTATGGTTTTGAGTCTTACGAAGAAGATGTAGATACACTTTATGTTTATGGTGATTATACAGATTTTGGAAATTTAGCAGAGGGTTTTGAAAAATTAGAAATCGAAGTTATAAAAGCAGACTTGCAAAGAATACCAAATAATCCTACGGAAATAGATGATGAGCAAATGGAAGATTTAGAAAAACTTATTGATAAATTAGAGGATGATGAGGACGTCCAAACTGTTTATACTAATTTAGCATAGATATAGTGCAATGTTTTCAATTTATTATAAAATATATGTTATAATATTTTCAATCAATTGAAAGGGTAAAGCATGGATAAAAATATATCTTTAGAAAAATTAACTCAATTATCAAATTTATATTTTTCATTACCGACAGCTAATTTTAAAAGATATTTATTTAGTAAAATAGATTTTAAATCTAAACTAATTGGAATATTAGGGCAAAGAGGAGTGGGAAAAACCACTCTTATAAAACAAATTGCTGAAAATTATAATCTAGAACAATCAAAGATGTTATATATAAGTGCTGATAATATAGTAGACAGTCTTAGCAATATAGCAATAAAATTTAGTTCATATGGCGGGAAACTTTTAATAATTGATGAGATACATAAAGCCCAAAATTTTGCACTTGAACTAAAAACTATTTATGATTTTGTTGATATAAAAGTTATTTTTTCAGGCTCATCTGCTCTTGAAATTGAAAATTCAAAAATAGATTTAAGCAGAAGGGTTTTATTTTATGAGTTACATAGCTTATCTTTTAGAGAATTTTTAGCAATAAAATATGATATAAATTTACCAATATTAAAACTAGATAATATTTTAAATTCACATCAAGATATAGCTACTAGTATTAAAAAGCAATTTAAACCATTAGAATATTTTAATTATTACAAAGAATTTGGAACTTATCCTTTTTTTACAGAGGGTGAGCTTGGATATAACTTACGACTAAATGAAATTATTAATATAATTTTAGATAGTGAAGTTGCTACAATTTATAATGTAGATAGCGATAAAATAAATACAATTAGAAAACTTTTACATCTATTGTGCAGTTCAGTGCCTGTTGAATTAAATATTCAAAATATAGCAAAAGAAAGTGGCATTAGCCGTAATACTTTATATTCATATCTTTATTATTTAAAAAAAGCAAATCTTATAGAGATTATTGGCGGTAATTTTAAAAATAAAAAGTTATTAAATAAGCCTGATAAAATATTTTTGGAAAATATAAATTTATATAACATTTTATGTGACACTCAAAATACAGGAAGCCTTAGAGAAAGTTTTTTTGTATCTCAGATAAAAATATATAGTCAAATAAAATATAGCAATATAGGTGATTTTAAAGTTAATGATAAATATATTTTTGAAGTTGGTGGCAAAAATAAATCATTTGAACAGATAAAAGATATCGCTAATTCATTTGTAGTGGCTGATGATATTGAAGTTGGATTTGGCAATAAAATTCCTTTATGGCTATTTGGATTTTTATATTAAGTCAAGATATAAAAATATAGAACTTAACATTATAACTTTTTGATTTTATCAATTTCATCTCTTAATCTTATAGCTTCTTCAAAGTTTAAGTCTTTAGATGCTTTTGTCATGGCGTGATTTAACTCGATTAACATTTTTTGTCGCTCACCTTTTGGCATTTTTTCTATTCGTTGTTGCTTTAATGCTGTTTCATCATACTCTTCAAGTTTTAAACTTTCATCTAAAGTTCTAGTTGTGGTTTTTGGTGTAATACCGTGTTTTTTATTATGTGCTTCTTGAATTTCTCGCCGTTCATTTGTAGTATCAATAGCAAATTTCATAGAATCGGTTGTTCTTTTAGCAAATAAAATTACGCGACCATTTGAATTTCTAGCAGCTCGTCCCATAGTTTGAACAAGGCTTGTACGACTTCTCAAAAACCCTTCTTTATCTGCATCTAAAATAGCAACTAAAGAAGTTTCAGGGATATCCAAGCCTTCCCTAAGTAGATTAATCCCGATAAGGACATCAAACTTTCCAAGGCGAAGTTGTCGTATGATATGATTTCGCTCAATCGCATCTATATCACTATGCATATATTTTACTCTTATTCCTAAATCAGCATAGTATCTAGCTAACTCTTCTGCCATTTTTTTTGTTAGTACAGTTACTAAAACTCGCTCATTTTTAGCAGTAGTTTTTTTAATCTCATCATGAAGCTTTTCAACTTGAAATTCACTATCTAAAATTTTAATAGTTGGATCTAAAAGTCCAGTAGGTCGAATAACTTGCTGTGCAATTTCTGATGAAAGTTCTAGTTCAAGGTCTGCTGGTGTCGCACTTACAAAAAGAAAACTATTAGCTTTTTTAATAAACTCTTCAAATTTTAAAGGTCGGTTATCTAAAGCACTAGGAAGTCGAAAACCATACTCTACAAGTACTTCTTTTCTGCTTTTATCAGCTGAATACATTCCTCGAAACTGTGGTAAACTTACATGTGATTCATCAACAATAAGTAAAAATGGTTTACCAATAGCAGTAAAATAATCTATTAAAGAGTAGGGTGTTTCGCCAGGCTTTTTGTCTGTAAGTAATCGTGCATAATTTTCAATACCCTTGCACATACCAGTAGCTTCAAGCATTTCCAAATCAAATTCAACTCTTTGTTTAAGTCTTTGATACTCTACCATCTTGTCCTCACTTTGATAAAAAGCAAGTCTGGTAGCTAATTCTTTTTCAATAGACTCGATAGCCTTTGCCAATCTTTTTTGAGATACAACAAAAGGATTTACGCTATAAATAATAGCATCATCCAAATCTTGTATTTTTTGATTTGTCATATATTCATGTTTTGTAAGCGATTCAACTTCATCGCCAAAAAATTCGATTCTTATAAATTCTTCTTCAAAATAAGCAGGAAATATATCAATCACATCGCCATTTACTCTAAAATCGCTTCTATCAAAAAACTTATCATTTCTTTTGTATCCCATCTCTACAAGCTTAAGCAATAGAGTCCTTTGTGAATACTCTTGCCCAACTTCTAATTTTTGTACATTTGCCTTGTATTCTTCAGGATTTCCCAAACCATAATTAGCACTTACAGAAGCAACACAAATAATATCATCAAAAGTAAGTAGTGATGCAGTAGTCGAAAGACGCAACCTTTCTAATTCACTATTTATAGAACTATCTTTTTCAATAAACAAATCACTCCTAGGAATATACGCTTCTGGCTGATAATAGTCATAATAAGATATAAAATACTCTACATGATTTTCAGGAAAAAATCCTCTAAATTCACTATAAAGTTGAGCTGCCAAAGTTTTATTATGGGTCATTATCAAAGTTGGCATTTGTGTAGCTTCAATAACCTTAGCCATAGTGTAGGTTTTACCACTTCCTGTAACTCCATGAAGTGTATTATACTGATTACCTTTTACTATAGATGCTGTTAGCTTTTCTATAGCTTTTGGCTGATCTCCTGCTGGTGAGTATTGTGAGTGTACTTTAAATGGTGTCATGGTGAGATTATACTATATTTATGTAAAAAGTCTTAAAAAATAACTGCATATAAGTTGTTGATGTTTTATGAGTGTCAAACGAACTGCTAAAATGGGCAGGTAGGATTATAAAAATGAAGTAACATTT
>JAOZVJ010000141.1 GCA_029938215.1 Arcobacteraceae bacterium
AAAATCCATATCCTTAGGCTTTAAGTTCCCTATAAAGATACTAATAATCAGTAAGATATCCTAATAAATAGCGTCTTACTTATCAACAATTCTTAATGAAAAGGTGTGATTTTGGAGGGTTTTATTGGCTTTGGAAGTTATTGCCTGCCTGCCAGTAGGCAGGCGCGGTCTGACGTTCGGGCTATGCGTAGTGTGGGTTTTCGAAGCGATTAACTTTCAATTTACTCCTTAATTTTATTACTTGTATAATCTTCCAATTTACGATGAATCCCGCATTACGTATGAGCCTTTGTTACCCATTGGCATTTCTTTCAATTCATAATTTGTACTTCTTCCCCCGCTTGCCTCTTTTTGCAAAACCTCTTTTTCAATCAAATCTTGAATATCTCTTAGTGCTGTATCTTGAGAACATTTACATATTTTCCCCCACTTAGATGTCGTTAATTTTCCTGTAAATCCATCTAAAAGTCGATTCAACATTTTTTGCTGTCGTTTATTTACAATTGTCTTAGAATGGATATTCCAGAAGTCAGCTTTTTGTAGAATTTTCGATAATGTATCCGATGTAGAATCAAAAGCATTATCCAAACACTCTAAAAACCATAAAATCCATTCTGTTATTTCAGAATTTCCTTTTTGTGTTTTCTCTAACTTCCCATAGTATTGTTTTCTATCCAATCTTATTTGAGAAGACATACTGTAAAACCTTTTAATACTATCGTCTGAGCGAGCAAGAAGCATTTCTGTAATAGCCCTTGTTATTCTTCCATTTCCATCTTCAAACGGATGGATTGTGACAAACCATAAATGAGAAATTGCTGCTTTTAAAACAGGGTCAATTGTTGTTTCTTTTTCAATCCAATTGATAAGCTTTCGCATTTCAGTCTCAATTCTATTAGAATCAGGAGCTTGATAATGTACTTTTTCTTTCCCCATAGGACCAGACACCACTTGCATTGGTCCATTTGTGTCTTTCCGCCAATTAGCTACAATAATTTTATACATATTACTCCAACCAGTTGGAAAAAGAGAAGAATGCCAGCCAAAAAGTCTTTCTTTGGTTAATGGTAATTGATAACGCTGTGTTGCATCAAGCATCATCTCAACAATACCATCAATATGGCGTTCTGATTCAATTGCTCCAGCAAGTTCTATCCCTAGTCTTCGTGCTATTGATGAACGAACTTGTTCTAAATCAAGAATCTCACCTTCAATTTCTGATGATTTTACAATTTCAATGGTCAAAATGTTTAAAACAGCCTCATCTTGTAAGTCAAACCCTAAAGATTCCATTTTTCCCAATAAACGACCTTGCAAATTTCTTGTTTCAGCTAATTTTAAAGACACTTTTTTTTCGTCCCAAACAAAATCTGTCCAATTATTATTTTCGTGTATGTATAATTTCATTCTCCGCATAATTTGCTACAAATATAACGCTTTTTCTCCGCAAATAAATTATTCTCCGCAAATTATCTTGTGAATAAAGCAGTTTTTCTCCGCAACTGCTGTTTATTCTTGCTTGGTGTTTGTGTATTATTTTGGTATTTTAACGGTATGAATAAAGCGTGTTTAAATGCGATTTATTTTTTATTGGAAGTAGTTTTATTTAATTCATTCCACAGTAATAGAGCAATGTAACCCTTGGAATCAAAACTAATCTTTTTGCCATTGATCCAAATGTTATTTTTTGTATTTACTTCATAACTTAGGTTGTCATTGATTGACAGTTTTAAGAAATTAACTTCAAACTGTCTGAATCGCTGTACTTGTTCTTCTGTTAGTAAAATCTGAGGTTTGTGTTTAGAGCCTTTTATTGATATGGCAGGAATTGGTAGCCCTCTTTGCTCAGATTTATAGTATGATGCGTAATATTTTTTCCGTTTTCTAAAAATTACAACGGTATGGGTAGGAATTATTGTTCCGCCATTGGTTTTACCATAATATATTGAGCTAATAACAAACGAATCCTTTTTGCCCATTAGATCCAATAACGAAGGGTAACTTTTGTTAAAGAAAAAGCAGTTTAGATGAATTTGTGTTTCATAGTTACTCAAAGCAAAATAGTACTGACTTTTTCTTTCTGACGAATCAAAGGGAGTGTAAATAAATTTGTATGTCCCTTGCTCTAAGAATATTGTTTGTTCTTTTTCTAGCTTTAATTCTTTAATTAGGTTGTCAGTATAGTTGCTTGAATTTGTCAGTGGAGCGTAGGCGTAAACTTCAAATTTGCCATTTAATATAGAAATTAAAGAATCATTACATACACAGTCAGTATCAATTGTTAACTTAATTTTTGTCTGAGTTTGCCCCAATGCTATGCTTGTAATTAAAGTCAGAAGCAAAAGAGGCATTATATGTGAAAAACTTATCTTCATTTGAAATATTTTTTTGTACAGTATACCTTCATATTTATTTTAAGCAGATACTTCATATAAATCTGATGCTACGCTGTATACACTATAGATTTTGTTGGTAATTAGTTATTTGTCATTATCCTTTTTCAATATTCTTGCATTCTGCTCTGAGATTACCTTCTTACCTGTTTTTTCTTCAATTTCTTTTCGAGTATTACCTGCAATTGTTCCTCCTTCTAGTGCTATCTTTTTACTTTGTGTAAAAGTCTTAGGTTTCTTTTCTTTCGATATTTCAGTAGTTGTTGCTTCTGCAAGCATATTTAAAACTAATTCAAGATTAGTCATAT
>JAOZVJ010000071.1 GCA_029938215.1 Arcobacteraceae bacterium
ACTAAATCTAAAAATCTAAATATTATATACCCTTTTTTTTGTTCTTTTGTAAAGTTTGATACATTAAATTGTGAATTGTAATATTTACATAAAGATTCAAGTCTGGCACCTAGGTTAATAGGATCACCGATTACAGTATAATCACTTCTTTGACTTGATCCCATTTCTCCAACAACAGCAACACCAGTATTTAGACCAATTCCAATATCAATAATTGGAATATTTTTTTCTTCACTCATTTTTACAACAGCTTCAAATCTTTTATCTTTTTTTAACTTTTCATTTAAATCATCTAGCATATGTAATTGCTCTAAGGTTGCTATCGCAGCTCTTTGTGCGTGATTTGAAACATCTCCTGGTGCATTCCAATATGCCATAATAGCATCACCTATAAACTTATCAATAGTGCCTTTTTCTTTAATAATAATTTCTGTCATAGGATCCATATATTCATTTAAAAATTCGATTAAAACTTTTGCGTTTGGCATCGCTTCTGATATATTTGTAAAACCCCTAACATCGCTAAAAGACACAGTTATCTCTTTGCTTGTTGCCGAGAATGTATCATCATCTGGGTTTTCAATAAGTGATTCCATAACTTCTTTAGAAACTTTTGATGCAAATTTGTGTTTAACAGCTTGAGTTTGTTTTGTTTCAAGAAAATAATTTAATGTCATAGCAGAAATAGTTGATATAACTATTGTTAAAATTGGAAATAAAATATTTAGTATTAATCCATTTTGAAATAGAGTGTTAAAAATTAAATACATATCTCCTGCAAAAACAACTGAAATAAGAGATATAGAAATAATCAAAGGTAAATATGCTACTAAGAATATTACTAATAAAGTTAAAATAACAATATGTAATAAATTTAAACCATCTACCCATGATGGTTTTGATATAAAATTTTGTGTTAATATATTATCTACAACATTTGCATGAACCTCTACCCCTGGATATATTGATTCAAATGGTGTTGCTCTAAGATCCAAAAGTCCCGCAGCACTTGTACCTATAATTGCAATTTTCCCTTCTATTTCTTTTGGATTAAATGTATTATTAACTATATTTGTTGCAGATATGTATTTAAAACTCTTTGCTCCACCTACAAAATTTACAATACTCCTTCCGTATCTATCAGTTGGAATTTTATAATCTCCTATTTGAATATTAGTTACTCCAATTTCATCATAGTTTATATAAACTTTCTTTTTGTCGCTAATTGTACGAATAATTTCCAAAGCAAGAGATGGATATAGCTGGTCATCATATCTTATTACTAAAGGAACACTTCTCACAATACCAGATTCATCTGGAACATTATTAAAAAATCCACTTGAGTATGCATTATCTTGAACCAAAGGTATGTTTAATATCGTACCATAAGCATTAATAACCATATCTTTATTTACACTATTTCTATTTTTTTCTATAAAAATTGCAGGAATTTCAGGTGCTTTTGTTTCTATATAGTCATCTTTTGAAAGTTGAAATTGATATCCTAAAACTGTAGGTGTTTGTGATACTGTTGCTGCAAATATATAATCATAGTCAGGTATTTCTTTGTTGGTTTTTATTTTTAGTTTTTTTATAAGTTTTGTAGGATTGCTTCTATCTTCTTCTGCAAAAACAATATCAAATGCTATAAGTCCAATTCCTGCATTTGTAAGATTTACTAGCATTTTGGATACTACATCTCTGCTCCAAGGCCATTGTCCAATTTGTTTTAATGATTTATCATCTAAATCTATAATTACAACATTATTGCTATCTGGCTTTTTGCCTCTTAAAATAAACATATAATCTCTTAATCGATTATCAAATGATTCAAGAGTTTTTGGGATAAAAGAATAAGAAAAAGATAAAAAAACCGATATCAATATAGCGGAAAATAAATAAATTAAAATCTTTTTCAAACTTCGTTTAATTTTCATAATTTTATTCCAATAAATAGATATATTTTAAAATTCAATTATATCTTGTGCTTCAAGAATAGTTCCACCATTGAGCAATATATCAAATTTAATAATTTCAGAAAAAACTTCTGTTTTATATGTTGGTTTTATATGATTTGCATAAATAGTTACATCTCTTCTGTTTAATTTTTTTAATTCATTTTTTAATAGTTGTGGTGTTAAATGCTTGCTATCAAAGGCAAGTTTTGACATTCTTGATGGAAATGATACATCGGAAATTATAACTTTTATTTTTTTATTTGAATTTGTTTCTTGCCATATTTCATCACAGCAATATGTGTCCGATGTAAATAAGACTGCTCTATCGTTTTTTTCTATTACATATCCATTGCTTGAATCTGTATGATTATTTTTAATTGCCTTTATTTTATAATCATTTATTTTTATAGTTTCATTTATTTTTATTTCGATTAATTCAATAGCTTTTAAATCAGAATTAATTAAATTTATCTCTGTAAAATCTGGCCAAATATTTCCATTTAAAATATATTTGTGCAAATTTTCTAATGTTTTTTTTCTGCCATATATTTTTAAAGGAATAGTTCTATCAGTAAAAGTTGAGTCTATTAAAAAAGGAATATCATTTATGTGATCTAAGTGAGAATGTGTTACAAAGATATGATTTATATGTTTAATACCATTGCCAAGTCCTCCCAAAATATTTCCAGCATCCAACACTATATGTTTAGAAAGCTGTAGTGAAGTAAGTTGCATATTCGCTGCTTTTCCACCATATGCACCTAAAATTTTAATAGTATTTTTTGACATTATTAATTTCCTTTTTTATATTTAAATTATTTATCCTAAATCTTCCAAGGTTGCAATATTTGCTGCAAGTTTGTTTTTTACTTCTAAAAATTCTAGCTCAGGAATGCTATCTGCAACTATTCCTGCTCCACTTTGAAAGATTACCTTATCATCTTTTAATAAAGTAGTACGAATTGTAATAGCACTATCCATATTTCCATCAAATCCAAAATAAGCAATACTTCCACTATAAAAACTTCTTTTTATTCCTTCAAATTTTGCTATTAATTCCATAGCTCGAATTTTTGGAGCACCTGTCATGGTGCCTGCTGTAAATGTTGAAGCAAATAGGTCAAACATATCGTGTTTATTGTCCAAAGTAGCTTCTACATCACTTACCATATGCATAACATGAGAATATTTTTCAACTCTCATTTTATCAGTTACTTCAACAGTTCCAGATTTTGCTACTCTTCCAACATCATTTCTTCCTAGGTCAATAAGCATAACATGTTCCGCTACTTCTTTTGGGTCATTTAAAAGTTCATTTTCCATCTCTTGGTCTTTTTGAACAGTTTTCCCTCTTTTTCTAGTACCTGCAATTGGACGGAGTAAAATTTGATTATCTGTAAGTCTTACCATAACTTCAGGACTACTTCCAGCAATACTAAAATTTTCATATTGTAATAAAAATAAATATGGAGATGGGTTTTTGCTTCTTAAGGCTCTATAGAAACTAAGATGATCTACTATGGCTCTTTGCGTATATCTATTTGCCATAAGTATCTGAAATACATCACCATTTCGTATCATCTCTTTTGATTTTGCTACCATTTTAAAAAATTCTTTTTTTGAAAAAGCAAATTTGCCATCCTCTAAAATAGTAGCTTTTTTAAGAGGTGTATATTTGCATCCTTTTTTTAAGGCTTTGCAGATTTTATCTATTTTGTTTTTGTGTGATTTTAAAGATGTTACTATTGTTAATTTTGAACTTTTATGAGAATATATTAAAACCATTTTTGGTCTAATCAAATCAAAATCAGCTATATCTATTTCATCTTTTAAATTTGACATAGATTTTTTTAATACTGGCTCAAATTCGCAAACCATATCGTATCCAATATTTCCTATAAAGCCATCTATTAAGCCAACTCCCAACTCTTCACTTTTTTCTTTAAATTCTAAAGTATTTAGTTTTTTATAATATTTTTTTAAAAAAATAAATGGATTTGAATCAATTTCTATAACTTTTTGAGCTTCATTTTTGTAAAAACTTTTGCCATCTTTGTGCCAAACTCTCTCTCTGTCACCAACAACTATGTAACTAAAGTTTCCATCATCTCCATTAACAACTGATTCAAAAAGAAAAGTTATTTCATTATCAAAAAGTTCTTTTGCTTTTTGATAAATTGATACAGGGGTAAATTGATCTAAAAATAATGTATCGTGATAAAATTTCATCTATTTTAACTTTAATATATAAGCATCAGGTTTATTTAAATCTTTTTTAATTTTAATAATCATCTCTTCCGTTTCTTTTCTGTCTTTATATGGACCAATTAACACTTTATTATAAATAGTTCCTCTTATATTCATTTTGTGGACTATGTATGTGTATCCAGCTTTTGTTACTTGATTAAGTAGAGTTTTGTTTGGTTTTTGTGTGAAAGCTCCTATTTGCACAAAACTACCTGATACTTTTTTTATCGTTTTTGTTTTTTTGATTTGTTTTTGTATTGGTTTTATCTTAATAGGTTCTTCTATTGATGTTTCTTGGATAGTGTCAATCTCTTTTATTTCTACTGATTGTTTTTGTTTTGTATTTTTTAAAGAAGTTTTTACTTTTTCTTTTATTCTTGCTTTTGTTTCCATTCCAAAAACATCAGTTATTGGTTCTTCTTTTACTATTTTTTTTATAGGTTTTTGTTCTACTTTTGGCAAAGGAACTTCTTCTTGTGAAATTTTATCTAAGTCTAATTTTTTTTGAATAGTTTGCTTAACATTACTATCTACAATTTCTTGATATTTTTCGTTGACATTTGGAGTGTCAGGAATATTGTCTTGTTTTATTTTTTCTATTTCCTGACTAATAAATGATTGATTATCTTTTTTATCATCTGATATAAGACGAATTATTAATATTGTTAAAATAAATAAAACACTTAAAGCAATACCTAAAAGAATATATTTTTTCTTATTTTCATTTGTTTTATTGTCAAGGAGTATATTATTCAGTTCACTATTTGATTCTTTTTTTATATTAACAATCACTGGTTCATCATTAAGTTTCTCAGAAAAGTTTTTTTGAGAATTAATATCAAGATAGTTTGAAGATTCTTGATCGTTAGTAAAGTCTTCATTAAAATTATCTTCGGATTTGTTTTGAGAGATTGGCTTACTCTTTTCAGCATCCAAGCTCTCAACTCTTCTTTTTAATTCAGCTTTTTCTTTTTCTATCTCTATATTACGGATAAACTCATCACCTTTGAATTCCACAACAAATCCTTAATTTTTTAGTATGTTGATTTAGTATAAATCACAAATTTTTGTGCCAATTGCTTTAATTCTTCTTTTATAGATATTTGAAGTTCTGTATTATTAATATCATCTAAAACATCAGCAATTTTTCCTGCAATAAATTCAAATTCAGATTCTTTCATTCCTCTTGCTGTTAAAGCTGGACTTCCTATTCTAACACCACTTGTAACAAAAGGACTTCTTGTCTCTCCCGGTACTGTATTTTTATTTACAGTAATTCCGGCATTACCAAGAGCAGCATCTGCATCTTTTCCTGATATATCAGTACCTACGAAAGATACTAAAATTAGATGGTTATCTGTTCCATCGCTTACGATATTGTGCCCTCTATCCATAAGAACTTTTGCTAAAACAGAAGCATTTGCTTTAACTTGTTTTGCGTATTCTTTCCATTGTGGTTTTAAAATCTCACCAAACGATACAGCTTTTGCTGCGATTACATGTACAAGTGGACCACCTTGAAGTCCTGGGAAAATAGCACTGTTTATTTTCTTTGCAATATCTTCATCATTGCACATAATCATACCACCTCTAGGTCCTCTTAATGTTTTATGTGTTGTTGTTGTGACTATATCAGCATAAGGAAATGGGCTAGGATGTTCTCCCGCTGCAACCAAACCTGCAATATGTGCAATATCTGCAAACAAAATTGCACCTACTTCATCGGCTATTTCTTTAAATCTTTTAAAATCAATTTCTCTAGCATATGCAGAAGCGCCACAAACAATAATCTTTGGCTTAGTAATTTTAGCAATATCTAAAACTCTATCATAATTAATTCTTCCATCAAGCTCAACCCCGTATGTAAAAGAGTGATAATTTTTACCAGAAAAACTTGGCTTACTTCCATGAGTTAAATGTCCACCATGTGATAAATCCATACCAAGAAGTTTATCACCAGCTTTCAGTAGTGCTGCATAAACTGCACCGTTTGCTTGACTTCCTGAATGTGGTTGAACATTTGCATAGTTACAATTAAAAACCTTACAGGCTCTGTCAATTGCTAGTTGTTCAACTTGATCAGCAAATTCACATCCACCATAATATCTTTTATATGGATATCCTTCTGCATATTTATTTGTAAAAACAGACCCCATAGCTTCCATAACAGCAGGACTTGTAAAATTTTCACTTGCAATCATTTCAAGATGATTTGTTTGTCGCTCCAATTCTCCTTCTATCATTTTAAAAACTTCTGCATCTGCAGAAGCAAGGTTATCACTTTTTATAAAATTACTCATATTATTTTTTTCCTTTTTTTTATTTATATATTTGCATAATTATTTTGGTATATTAATGGCATAAAATGCGGAATTGGTAAATTATCCTTTTCATTAAATGATTCTAACCATATTTTTTTTGCTTCTAAAACTTCTTTTAAAGCTTCTTCTTGTGTTTGACCAAAAGCACTGCAATGCTTTAAATCCGGAATATCTGCTATATATCCATCATCCTCATCACTATAAAAAATATTTATATGATAATCTTTCATTGTTACCCCTTAAAGTTTAAATTATTATTTTCAATAATTTTAAGAAATTGTTTTACTTGATATGGCTTAACTTCACCCTTTACATTTTGTAAATTTATTATATCACAAATATCACTATGTTTAAATATATGATGACTTCCACTCACTCTGTCAAGTTTAAAACCAAAACAATTAACAAGTCTAAGAAAATCATTAAATTTAATATTTTTTTGATTTGCAACTATTAATTGTAGTAGTTTTTTATTGTTCACTACTCCTTATCCGTATGTAAATCTAATTCTTTTGCCATTGGTTTCATAGCAGGAAAGAGTAATACATCTCTAATGCTATGCTCGTTTGTAAGCATCATTACTAATCTGTCAATTCCTATACCTTGCCCAGCAGTTGGTGCCATACCGTAAGACAATGCATTTACAAAGTCTTCATCCATCTCATGCGCTTCATCATCACCACTATCCTTAGCATCCATTTGACCTTCAAATCTTTTTAATTGATCAATTGGATCATTAAGCTCACTAAAAGCATTTGCAATTTCACGACCACCTATAAATAATTCAAATCTTTCTGTTACTTCTGGATTTTCATCACTTCTTCTGGCTAATGGGCTAATTTCAACAGGATATTCTGTGATAAAAGTAGGGTCAATTAATTTTTCTTCTACATATTCATCAAAAAGTTCGCCTTGAAGTTGTCCTAAGTTTAACTTTTCATTAGCTTCTTTTTTTTCTTCTTTTAAAAATGCTAAGATTTTTTCTTTATCATTTACAATATCTGATGGAACATTTCCAATTTTAGTTAAACTTTCCACTAGTCCAATTTCACTAAAATTTCTAAAATCAATCTCTAAATCACCATAAGGCAATATGGTCGGCAAATTTAAATGTTCAAATAAATATTCAAAATATTCTTTTGTGATATTTATCAAATCTTTATATGTTTTGTATGCCCAATAAAATTCAATAGATGTAAATTCCGGATTATGGGTTGCGTCCATTCCTTCGTTTCTAAAGTTTCTATTTATCTCAAAGACAGCTTCAAAGCCACCAACAATTAATCTTTTTAGATAAAGCTCTGGAGCAATTCTTAAAAATCTATCTACATCTAATGCATTATGATGTGTAACAAATGGTTTTGCATTTGCTCCACCTGCTATTGGATGCATCATAGGAGTTTCAACTTCCAAAAAGCCTTTATCTTCAAAAAATCTTCTAGTTAGACTTATTACTTTACTTCTAGTATGAAATGTTTTACGAACATCGCTATTCATAATCAAATCCAAATATCTTTGTCTATATCTTAATTCTTTATCTTGAATTCCATGATATTTTTCAGGAAGAGGGCTAATTGATTTTGTAAGAACTTTAAGATTATCAACATGTAAAGAAAGTTCACCTTTTTGAGTAACAAAAGGATATCCTTTTACTTCAATAATATCTCCAACTTCAATAAGTTTTTTAATTTCATTATAGAAACCTTCGGGAAGATTGTCTCTTGCAACATATATTTGAAGCAGTCCGCTTTCATCTTCTATTTTTAAAAAACTAGCCTTTCCCATATTTCTATAAAATTTAATACGACCAGCTACGATATAATGTCTATTTTCGGCTCTTTGATTTTCAAGATTATGCACATCTTCATTTGCATTTATGTATTTCGCAACGGTTGTATTTCTTTCGCTGTCATTTCTATATGGATTGTATCCAAGCTCTTTTAGTTTATTTACTTTTTCAATTCTTTGTTGTATGTATTTATTTTCAAACAATTATTTATTCCTTTATTTCTTTTTGTTTTTCTATTTCTTTCTTGATGTTATTTTCTATTTCTTTTTTTGTATCTTTAATTTTGTCTTGAATAGCTTCTTCTGCAATTTTTTCTACTGTGTCTTTTGCAGTTTCTATAGTGCTATTTACACGGGTGGTTACACCTTTTTCAAATTTTGTTGTGTCTAATTTAATAATATAAGATCCAGTATCTTTTAGTATTGGAAAAATTATACTATTTTTTAAAGTTTCATTAAGTTTTTTATTAATAACATTTACTTGCGATAATGCAAAAATAATAATTGAAAATAATAAAAATATCTTACTTGCACCAAATAAAAGTCCAAATATTTTATCAAATATTCCTAAGCCACTTATACTAAATACTTTACTAAGTACAATACCAATAAGATAAGCTAGAACCCAAAAAACAACAATAGTAACTACAAAACCAACCAACATCATTGTGTTGTTATTATTAAGAGGAATTATCCTGTCTACTATTTCACCAGTTTGTGAGGCAAGTCTGGAAGCTACAAAAACTCCTCCAACAGTACCAAAAAGTGCAAAAAACTCTTTGATAAAACCTCTAAAAAGTCCCTTGAGTCCTAATAATGCAGTAAGCGACAAGACAATCACATCAAAAATATTAATATTTTCCATCAAAAAAAACTCCTTAAATATTTTTATAAAATTGGATACATTATATCTTTTTTTTTGCTAATTTAATATTAAAT
>JAOZVJ010000072.1 GCA_029938215.1 Arcobacteraceae bacterium
CAAAAACTCAAAATAAAACAAACTTTGGTAAACCTGATTTTAGCCTTACTAAGTATAAACAAGCTCCAGTTATTATTGAAAATAAACTTGGAGCAAGAAAACTTTTAAAAGAAACAAAAGATGGAGTGAAATTTGATGAAAGTTCTATAAAAGATTTTGCTGTAAATGGTGCTTTATATTATGCCACAGGTATGATAGCATCTGGAAAATACCATGAAGCTATTGCGATAGGTATTGCTGGTGATTGTGATGATTCTATTGAATTAAAAGTTTATTATGTTTATGGTTCAGGAGAGACTTCTTATAAATTATTGGAAAATATCACTACTCTTGATTTTCTTGAAAACCAAGATACTTTTGATGAATTTTATAATGATGCTATTTTAACAGAAGAAGAAAAACACGACATTCTTATAAGTTCACAAGCTGCTTTACAAAAATATGCAAAAAGCTTAAATAAACTTATGCACAATCACAATATAACAGCACCCCAAAGAGTATTATATGTATCAGGTATGCTTTTATCTATGCAAAATGTTGTTGATAGTGAAGGAAATAAAATTCAAGATGGTCTAGTTCCTGAAGATTTAAAAGGTATTCAAACAGAAACAAAGCGTGATGGGGTACAAACAGTAGATCAAATAAAAGAATTTTTAACTTTTAGAAATATACCATCTGAAAAACAATCTCTGATACTATCAAGCTTTTCTGAAATCTCAAAAGACGCACAAAGAGATGAGATAACAGAACTTGATAAAGAAGTTACAAAGTTATTAAAAGAAGAATCAAGCACCAATAAACAAATCTTTACTTTTATTTATCAAAATATATTTTTATCTATTGATGCTATGGCTGGTCATCTTGATATTATGGGAGAGATGTATTCTGAGTTTTTAAAATATGCTTTAGGTGATGGAAAAGAGATAGGTATCGTTTTAACTCCTCCTTATGTTACTAAAATGATGGCAACTATTCTTGATGTAAATAAAGATAGTAGAGTGATGGATTTAGCTACAGGTTCAGCAGGTTTTCTTATTTCTTCGATGGAAATCATGATAGAAAATGCCCAAAATCTTTATGGCAAAAAGACGACAGAATCAGAAACAAAAATAGAAGATATAAAGAAAAAACAACTTTTAGGAATTGAACTAAATGCTGAGATGTTTACACTAGCAGCAACAAATATGATTTTAAGAGGAGATGGAAGCTCAAATATCTATAAAGGTAGTACTTTTAAAACACCAAAAAATCTTTATACTGATTTTAAAGCAAATAAACTCTTGCTAAATCCTCCTTTTAGTTATGATGAAAATGGTATCCCTTTTATATCTTTTGGTTTAGATAAGATGGAAGTAGGTGGATTGGGTGCGATTATTATCCAAGATAGTGCTGGAAGTGGAAAAGCAGTTAAAACAAATAAAAAGATTTTAAAAAATCATACACTTAAAGCAAGTATCAAAATGCCTACAGACTTATTTCAACCTATGGCAGGAGTACAAACAAGTATCTATATATTTGAAGCTGGAAAAGCACATGATTATGAGCAAACAGTTAAGTTTATAGATTTTAGAAATGATGGATTTAAAAGAACAAGCCGAGCCTTACAAGAGATAGATAATCCTAGCAAAAGATACTCTGATATAGTTAAAATTTATAAAGCAGGTAAAAATGCTAAAGTTGAAGCATCATGGAGTATAGATGATATTTATGTAGAAGATTTTATAAACCAAAGTGGGGCTGACTGGAATTTTGACCAACATAAAATAATAGATACAAAACCAACACTTGAAGACTTTAAAAAAACTGTAAGTGATTATCTTTCATGGGAAGTTTCAAATATACTTAAACAAAGAGGTGATGAGGGAAAGTAAAATCCCCACTTAACAAAAGATTAGAAAATGTTGAGTGGGGTGAATTTAATTTCAATGAATTATTTAAAATATGTACTGTAAAAAATAAGCTTACTAAGTCTGGCTTAGAAGATAATGGGGAAATACCTGTTTACTCTTCTGAGTCAACGAATAATGGTATTGTAGGATATACAAATTATAAAGCAGATTTTGTTATAAGTGAAGACAACCCAATTTATATTATTTTTGGTGACCATATTAGAAGTTTTAATATTGCAAGTAAAAGTTTTTGTGTTATGGATAATGTTAAAGTACTTAGTATTAAAGAAGTAATATCAATTAAAGTATTATTGTTTATTGTATCATCTTGGAAAAAATGTATTCCAAATTTAGGATATTCACGACATTGGAGTTTAGCAAAGGATGCTATGTTTAGTTTACCTATGGCAAAAAATAAACAAATAGATTTTGAATTTATGGAAAAATTTATAGCCAAACTAGAATCAGAAAAAATAGCAGATTTAGAAGCTTATTTAATGGCAACAAATCTTAAAGATTATACTTTAACTGTTGAAGAAAAACAGATTTTAGATGATTTTGAAAATGGAAAATTTGAGTGGGGTGAGTTTGGACTTGGTGATTTATTTGACATACAAAATACTTTTAGTTTTAATAAAGATAGTCTTACTAAGGGTACCGAATATGATTATGTTACAAGAACATCGCAAAATCAAGGTATCTTACAAAAGACAGGCTTTGTTAATCAGGAAAACATAAACCCTGCTGGAAATTGGAGTTTAGGGCTTTTGCAAATGGACTTCTTTTATCGTGAAAAACCTTGGTATGCAGGACAATTTATCAGAAAAATAATTCCAAAAATTGAATTGAATAAAAATAAAATATTATTTTTTACAGTACTTTTAAATAAACAAAAAAAGAGTCTATTATCTGGACTGGTTAGAGATGTTGATAAAACCTTTTTAAATGGGATAATTGAACTCCCAACAAAAAACAACCAACCAGACTACAAAACCATGGAAACACTTATATCCGCCATTCAAAAGCTAGTTATAAAAGATGTTGTTTTATATACTGATGGAAAACTAGGTAAATAAAAATGGATAGAAAATTTGACAACTGGAATGAAGTAAAAAAGACAGTAAGCATTAACAAGAAAAATGACAATAAAAAATGAACTTAAATTAGATTCAGTTGTTGCAAAAAATGCAACAACTGCTCGTGATGGTAAAAGTTATATTGTTGATTATCAAAGATTTTGCTATGGATGATGATAGAATGAAAAATATTTTAGAAAACAAAAAATAATATATGGAGTTGAAATGAATTTAAAAATATATGATTCAGTAAAAAAACAAAAAGTACCTTTTGTTTCACAAGAGGAAAAGAAAGTAAAAATATATGTTTGTGGTCCTACTGTTTATGATGATGCACATTTAGGACATGCAAGAAGTGCTATAGTTTTTGATTTGCTTCATAGGGTACTTAAAGTAAATGATTATGAAGTGACTATGGTAAAAAATTTTACAGATGTTGATGATAAGATTATAAAAAAGATGAGCGAAACTGGAAAATCACTTGAAGAGATAACGCAATTTTATATAAATAGTTATTTGTGCGATATGAAAGCTTTAAATATTTTGCCAAACAGTATCGAGCCAAAAGCAACTCAAAGCTTAGAAGCTATGAAAGAACTTGTAAATAATTTACTAAAAAATGGTAGTGCTTATAAACTTGAAGATGGTATTTATTTTGATACTTCAAAAGATGAAAAATATGGAAATATTTCACATAGAATTAGTGATGAAAATAGTGTTGCTAGAGTTGAAGGAAATACAAATAAAAAAGACCATAAAGATTTTGCTTTATGGAAATTTTTTGATGACGGCTTAAAATATGAAGCAGATTTTGGGCAAGGTCGTCCTGGATGGCATTGTGAATGTAGTGCTATGATAAACAAACATTTGGCTGATAAAACTAAAGAATTTGCTGTTGATATTCATGGTGGCGGAGCGGATTTACTTTTTCCACATCATGAAAATGAAGCAGCACAAACAAGACAAGCTTTTGGTCAAGAGATAGCAAAATACTGGATGCATAATGGTTTTGTAAATATTGACGGTCAGAAGATGTCAAAATCTCTTGGAAATAGTTTTTTTCTAAAAGATTCTTTAAAGCAATATGATGGTGAAGTGATAAGATTTTATATGCTAACTACTCATTATAGGGCTGATTTTGGATTTGCCGAAGATGATTTAATTTCAAGTAAAAAAAGACTTGATAAGCTTTATAGACTTAAAAAAAGATTGTATGGTGGTGGGAAAAGTGTTGTAAATAAACAGTTTAAAATTGATATTTTAGATGCCTTAAATGATGACTTAAATACTTCAAAAGCATTAGCTACTATTGATGAGTTTATCGCAATATCAAATGACACTTTAGATAAAGAGCCGAAAAATAAAAATCTAAAAAAAGAGATAATAGCAAATATTGAATTTTTAAATGAAGTTTTAGGAATAGGTTATCAAGATGCGTATAAATATTTTCAATTTGGAATAAGCGAAGATGAAAAACAAAAAATTCAAAATTTGATATCTCAAAGAAATGATGCAAAGAAAGAAAAAAACTTTGAACTTTCTGATAAAATAAGAAATGAATTAACTAGTATGCAAATATCTTTAATGGATACAGCAAATGGAACAATGTGGGAGAAGTTGTAATTTAAATAATTTTTATGTATAATTATTCATACGATTATATGAATAGGAGAGGTAATGCAAAAAATAAGAAGTACATTTACGGTGTCCGATTTTGTAATTGATGAATTAAATAGTGTTTCTGCCGAACTTAATGAAAAGAAAAGCCATATAGTTGAAAAAGCACTAAGTATGTATTTTGACTATATTGATGAAAAAATTGCAGATAAAAGACTTAAAAATCTAGAGACAGGAAAAGAAAAAGTAATTCCAGCGGATTTAGTTTTTAAAGAATTAGGACTTTAATATTTATGTATAAACTTGTATTTTTGAGTAGTGCGAAAAAAGAATTTAAAAAGCTTGATTTTGTGGTACAAAAAAATATAAAAGAAAAACTAATATTATTAAGTACAAATCCAGAAGCTTTGAAAAATAATATCAAGGCTTTAAAAGGTGAGTTTAAAGGTAAATTTAGACTTAGAACAGGTCAATATAGAGTAATTTTTCAAAAAAAAGATGATAAATTGATAATTACTATTATTGCTATAGGACACAGGAAAGAAATATATTAATGAAAAAGATTGATGAGGTTTTGGAAGTTTGATATGAAAAGTATGTCAATTTGTAATGTTTTTAATGTAAAGTTTATTTTTATGATATGCTTAAATAAAAAAGGCTAAAGGATGACTTTAAATATTATAAAAACACTAACTACTGATTTTGAATGGGCTTCAAATAAAACAAATGAAGATATTGAATTTTGGTATGCTAGAGATTTACAACAACTTTTGGGATACTCAAAATGGGATAATTTTAAAAATGTAATTAGTAAAGCAAAAATATCTTGTGAAGTGTCTAAACATAAGGTGATTGAACATTTTCCCGACATCGGGAAAACGATACAAATGCCAAATGGTGCTACGAAAGAAATAGATGATATAATGCTTACAAGATATGCTTGTTATCTTATTGCACAAAATGGAGATAGTAAAAAAGAACAAATCGCATTTGCACAAACATACTTTGCAATACAAACTAGAAAAGCTGAATTAATTGAGCAGAGATTATTAAATATAGAAAGAGTGGAAGCAAGACAAAAGTTACAATATACAGAAAAAGAACTTTCAAAAGTAATATATGAACAAACAGGTGGAAATAATAATTTTGGAATAATACGAAGTAAAGGCGACCAAGCACTTTTTAATCACACTACTTCACAAATGAAATCAAAATACGATATTAAAGACAATAAACCACTTGCTGATTTTATGCCAACTATATTATTAAAAGCAAAAGATTTTGCATCTGAAATAACTATTCATAATGCAAGAGAAAATTATATGAACACTGAAAATCAAATATCACAAGAGCATATAATAAATAATAAAACTGTAAGGAATACACTATTAACTCGTGGTATAATACCTGAAAATTTAAAACCATATGATGATATAAAAAAAGTTGAAAGAAAATTAAATTCGGACAATAAAAAAAGTATTAAAAATATATTAAAACTAGATGACAAAGAGGATAAGAATGAATAATAATCAAATACTAAAAAACACAAATGCAAAACTTTTGGATGAGTTTAATGCTTCAGTTATGTTCGATAAAGAACTTTACGCACAAGATATAAAAGGTAGTATTGCACATAGTAAAATGTTAGCTTTGCAAGACATAATTACAGTTGATGATCAAGAGAAAATTGAAGCTGGACTATTGCAAGTAAAAGCTGAAATAGAATCAGGAAAATTTGAATGGAAGATTGAACATGAAGATGTTCATATGGCTATTGAAAATAGATTGACTGAGATTATTGGCGATGCTGGTGGGCGACTTCATACCGCACGAAGTAGAAATGATCAGGTTGCTACTGATTTTGCTTTGTATGTTCAAGATAAAAGTATTGTAATAAAAGATAAGTTAAAAATGTTGATTGAAACTTTAGTAAATATTGCCTCCAAACATACAGAAACTTTAATCCCCGGTATGACACATTTACAACATGCACAGCCTATTAATTTTGGTTTTCATTTACTTGCTTATGCAAATATGTTTAAAAGAGATTTTGAAAGATTTGAAAGCTCATATCAGAGAAATAATAATTGTCCTTTAGGTTCGGCGGCACTTGCTGGAACTCCGCATAATATAGATAGATTTAAAACTTCTGAACTTCTAGGATTTGATTCGCCTACTGCTTGTGCTTTAGATACAAGTAGTAATCGTGATTTTGCTTTGGAGATATTATTTAATATCTCAACTTCAATGATGCACATAAGTCGTATAAGTGAAGAACTTATTTTGTGGTCAAGTTATGAATTTGGTTTTGTTAAAATGAGTGATGAATATGCAACTACAAGCTCAATTATGCCACAAAAGAAAAATCCAGATGTTCCTGAACTTTTAAGAGGAAAAACTGGGCGAGTTTATGGGAATCTTGTTTCACTCTTAACTGTTATGAAAGGGTTGCCTTTAGCTTACAACAAAGACACACAAGAGGACAAAGAGGGTGTTTTTGATAGTGTTAAGACTATGGAAATAAGTCTTGATATTTTGTGTGCAGTTATGGATACTTTGATTATCAATGCTGATGTTATGGAAAAAGCTTGTAAAGTTGGACATCTAAGTGCTACTGATTTGGCTGATTATTTAGTACAAAAAGCAAATATACCATTTCGTACTGCATACTATATCACAAAAGATGTAGTTTCTCTTGCAAATAAACTTGGAAAAGATATGAGTGAACTTACGATTGAAGAATTAAGAACTGCTAACGATGAGGTTGCAAATATAGATAAAGAAATAATTTCATATCTTGATTTGCGAAATTCTATGAATGCTAGAACATCTTTTGGAGGAACAAGCACTCAAAGAACAAAAGAACAAATTAAGTCTTTTCAAGATTGGTTAAAGTAGGATAAATTATGGATTTATTAAATTATATTGATAGAGGCGGAATCATTGTATATATTTTGATCGCATTAAATATTATTGGTTTTTCTATAATGATATGGAAAATTTTTGTTTTAGTTTTGTCAAAAAAAGCGTATCTTAGTATAATAGAAAAAACAATAAAAGACTTATCTGTTGAGAATAAAATTTTGGAAAATGCGATAATGAAAAACTCTATAAGCAATGGTGTAAAAGAGTTAGAATCTGGACTTAATACTGTTAAAATAATAGCTTTGATTTCGCCTCTTTTGGGACTTTTGGGGACTGTTATGGGTGTATTAAATTCTTTTGATAATATTACTGTATCTGGCTTGGGTAATCCTGCTATTTTTTCTGGTGGGATTTCTATAGCACTTATTACTACAGTAGCCGGTCTTATCGTGGCAATACCGCATTATATAGGCTATAATTATTTTATAGGTGTTTTAGATAGCCTTGAATTAAAAATAGAAAAAGAAGTTTTGGCAAGGGTGTAGGTAGTTATTTATGTCAAAAAGAAGAGAAGCGATTACGCCTGATTTAACAGCTTTGATTGATGTTGTATTTATACTTTTGATATTTTTTATGGTTAGTTCTGTGTTTAAAAAAGAAGAATTAGCATTAAAACTTTCTTTGCCAACTTCTGATGCTTCAAAATTAGAAATAAAAGTAAAGCAAATAACTATAGAACTTGGAAAATCAAAAATTGCTTTTGGTGGAATAGGAGTAGATTTTAAATCTTTAGAAAAATATTTATCAGGTGTTATAAAAAAAGACAAGCCAGTAATAGTTAGAATTGATAAAAATGTACCTTATTAAAGAGTTGTGAAAATATTAAATTTATTGCAAAAGTATTCTTTAAATAATTTGGCGTTGGTTACAAATAAAGAAAAATAAATCTAGGCTAAATCAACTTCCCAAAAAAAATCAATCCATTCATGGGCTTCTTTGATAAAAAAATCTGGCTGAATTAAAGCAGATTTTTTATAAAAAATAGTAGCTATCTTAAATTCACAATGTGGATAATCTGTTTTAAGAATTTCTAGAATTTTTTCCATAGTTTCACCACTATCAATTATGTCATCTATAATTAAAACTTTTTTTGCATTTTTTAAATCAGGCATATTAAAAATATCAAAAGTATCAAGTTTTTTAGTATCATCATAGTGAACAGAGTTAAGTGCAAATAATTGTCTTGTGTTTATAGCTTGTGCCATAAAATGAGATAAAGTTAATCCGCCTCTCGCAATTCCCAATAAAGTATCTGGTTGAAAAGGTTTAATCTGTAACACAAGATTTTTAACATCTCTTATAAACTCTTTATATGAATAATAATATTTTTTCATTTTCTAGTCATCCGTTTTATGTGAATTGTTAGTTATTTTTGCTTAAATAATAATTATTGAAATTATAACATAAAAATATACAAAAACACCTCTTGAGTTCAACACATATTAAATTGTTTTTTTATATCATATTATAATTGGATGAAATAATTTTAAATACAATGTATTATAATATAAAAAAGAAATAAGGAGCGAATACATAGAATGAAAAAAATACTTTTTATAATGATAATTGTTGTGTATTTGTTTGGTGCAGACAATCACAAGATAACAATTATGACAGAAAATTTACCTCCTTTTAATATGGAGGAGGATGGTAAAATAAAAGGATATTGCGTAGATATATTAGA
>JAOZVJ010000073.1 GCA_029938215.1 Arcobacteraceae bacterium
ATCTTTTTTACACTTTACATAATTTAAGTACCTATTTGCTAGACTTTTATACTAAATAAATTAAATATAAGAAGTAAAATATGAGCATATACGAATTAATGAAAAAACGATGTTCTGTAAGAAGTTTTGAAGATAAACCAGTTGAAAAAGAAAAACTTTTGCAAATTCTTAATGCGGCTCGTGTGGCACCATCTGCTCACAATGAACAGCCATGGCATTTTATAGTTTTGCAAAATAGTGAATTAAAAAATAAAGTATCATCTAGGTGGAGTAAGGCACCAGTTATTATTGTAGTATGTGGTGACCATAATTCCTCTTGGATTAGAGAAGATGACAAAAAAGATCACTGTGATATTGATATTGCTATTAGCATTGATCATATGACTTTAATGGCAACCGAATTAGGACTTGGTACTTGTTGGGTGTGTGCATTTGATCCAAATTTGGCATCATCAGCACTTAATTTACCTAAAAATTTAGAACCAATTGCATTATTACCGATAGGTTATCCAAAAAAAGTTTCTGATATAAATAGACATAAAACTCAGCGTAAAAGTCTTGATGAAATTGTATCTTGGGATGAATATAAAATTTAAATTTATAGTTTATTTTGCTATTATTCTAATATAATTTTTTAGCAAGGATTTTTTATGCAACACCTTATCACTACAGTAGATTTTACAAATGATGAAGTTTTAAAGATTTTTGATGATGCCACAATTTTTTCTGACTTACAGTCTAGTTCTATTTTGTCAGGAAAACTTGTAGTAACTTTATTTTTTGAAAATTCCACTAGAACACGAAGTAGTTTTGAGATAGCTTCAAAAAGGCTAGGTGCTGAAGTAGTAAATTTAGAAGTACAAACAAGTTCCACAAAAAAAGGTGAAACAGTCGAAGATACAGTTGCAAATCTAAATGCTATGAAACCAGATGCTATTATAGTAAGGCATAGTAAGTGCGGATTACCTGCAAGTTTAATAGAACATGTAAATTGTCCTATACTAAATGCTGGAGATGGCACAAATGCACATCCAACACAAGCTTTACTTGATCTTTTTACTATTTATAAACATTTTGATAAAAAGATTGATGGGAAAAAATTAGCCATGATTGGTGATATCAAAACATCAAGAGTTGCCTCTTCAAATCTTGCTCTTCTTCCTAGATTTGGTGTTGAGCCTATTTTAGTGGCTCCAGAACACTTTATGCCAAATAAAAATTTTAAAAAAGTTCAATTTTTAAAAGATGTTATTGATGATGTTGATGTGGTAATGAGCCTTAGAACACAACTTGAAAGACATGAGAAAATATTTTATAAAAATCTTGAAGAATTTGGAAAAGATTATTGTGTAACAAAAGAAAGTTTTGGAAATAGAAATATTTTATTGCTCCATCCAGGACCTGTAAATAGAAATATAGATATAAGTGACGAAATGCTTAAAGATTCACGATGTAAAGTTCTTGAGCAAGTTACAAACGGGGTTGCAGTAAGAATGGCTATATTAAAAAAACTTATTTTAAAGCAATAAGTTTGACATTAAAAGAAACATTAAATTCTTTTGGTTCAAAAAAAGAACCTTTTTTTTTCTGTATTAATTATGATATGAGTAAATGGGAAGTAACAAAATTATCAAATCTTCCAAATAATATAAAGTTTCAAATAGATGATTCAAATAAACCAGTTAGTAAATATTTATTAAATAAAACTTCAATATCAAAAAAAGATTATAAAAATAAATTTGATAAAATTCAAAACGAAATAAGACAGGGAAATACTTATTTAGCAAATCTTACAACAGTCACAAAAATTAATACAAAAAAATCATTAAATCAACTGTATGATATGGCAAATTCCAAATTCAAATTATTTTTTAAAGATGAATTTATTTGCTTTTCACCAGAGAGATTTATAAAATGTATTGATAATAAAATATTTACTTATCCTATGAAAGGCACTATTGATGCAAATATTCCAAATGCTAAAGAGAAAATTTTAAATGATTCTAAAGAATTGGCAGAACACACAATGGTGGTTGATTTGTTAAGAAATGATTTATCAATAGTTTCTTCAAATGTAAAAGTTGATGAGTTTAGATATTGCGAAAAAATAAATGCTGGAGAAAAAGAACTAATACAAGTAAGCTCCAAAATTTCTGGAAAACTACAAAAAAATTGGCAAAATAATATTGGAGATATTTTAACTTCTATTTTACCAGCAGGAAGTATCACTGGAACTCCAAAAAAACAAACTGTAAAAATTATAAAAAAAACAGAAAATTATGATAGGGAATTTTTTACTGGAATATTTGGTGTATTTGATGGAAAAAATCTAGATAGTGCAGTAATGATTAGATTTATTCAAAAAGATAAAAAAGGAAATCTTATATATAAAAGCGGTGGCGGAATAACTTGCGATAGTGACATTAACAATGAATATCAAGAAATGATTGATAAAGTATATGTTCCATGACTTTTTTTGAAACTATCAAATGCTATGATGAAGAGATATTTAATTTAAAGTGGCATCAACAAAGAATAGCAAAAGCTATAGGGCTAAATATAAATTTACAAGACTATATTTATCCTCCAAATACAAAACTACTTAAATGTAAAATAATATATAATGATAGTGGTATTTTGGATATCTCATATTTCAAATATATTCCAAGAGAAACAAACTCTTTTAAATTAATTTTTGATGACACAATAGACTATAAATATAAAAGAACGGATAGAAAAAAATTAGATAATTTATTTAATCAAAAAGGCAATGCAGATGAAATAATTATCATTAAAAATGGATTTGTTTCAGATACTTCTATCGCAAATATTGCTATTTTTCAAAATGGCATTTGGGTTACTCCAAAATTACCTCTCCTAAAAGGAACTTGTCGAAATAGGCTTATTGAAGAAAAAATTATATTTGAGAAAAATATTACCATTAAAGAACTTTTAAAATCGCAAAAAATTGCTTTAATGAATTCTATGATTGACTTTAAGATTATCTCAAATTTTGATATAATATACTCAAAAGAAATATTGGAGAAAAAATGATACTAGATATACTAGAAGATGTGAATTATAGAAAAATGATGGAAAAACAAATAAAAGATATTATTGTTTATTTACTTAAGCAAGATGAAGAATTTTCACTTACTGCAAATATAAAAGGGGTACAATTTAACCCTAAAATCCCATCAATAATATCTGATGGTTTTTCAAAATTTACTATGTTTACATTAAGTGGCTATACATATTCTACTATTACTGTATCTAATGACTATATTTCTTTTGAAGCTGGATTTGGTGAGGAAAATTTTGGTTCTTTGGTGACCGTTCCTTTTTATGCAATATTTCAACTTGTAATTAATGACTCAATTCTTCTTGTAAATCCAACAGCAACTGTTGATAAATATTTTTTAGAAGAAAATCAAGGAAACAATGAAGAAAATTCGCAAAAAAGATCAAAAAATGCTTTTTCAATGAACCCCAAAAATAAAGGGCTAATAAAATAAATTTTATTATTTCCCTGCAAATTTGACTAAAGCGGAACCCCCACGCCAAAAGCGTCGAGTAGCATCATATTTCATCTAACAAAACCTATTTTTTTAGTATTATTTTTAGCTTCATTCTGAATATTTTGCATATCTGAAACTACTTGGACTACCTTGGTTAGTAAATCCTGAGTATCCTTATCATTATCCTCTAATTTTTCTAATCTTTCTATAATATCAAAATATGGTACCGATTGATTTTTGAATTTTGTGAATATTCTCATGATTTGTATATTTATATTTATGGCTGTATCACTTCGTAAAATAGATGATAGCATTGATATTCCATTTTCTGTAAAAACATATGGCAATGTTCCTCCAAAATGCTTTTTAGATGGTGTCGCATTTTGCGACACCATAAAATTCAACTCATCAGATGTAAGTTGAAACATAAAATCAATTGGAAATCTCTTTATATTTCTTTTTACCTGCTCTCTTAATCTTCTAGCTTCTACTTCATAAAGCTCCGCCAAATCTTTATCTATCATTACTTGAATACCACGGATTGTAAATATTTTGTTATTTATGATTATATCTTTGGTTAGTTCCATTTCAACACTCCTATATTTTATAAGAGTATCTTACTATAAAAATTTTGCCTTATTATAAAGTATGTCAAATTGACATACTTTATACACAAAACACGATAATTTCAACAACAAAATTAAAAAACTAAAGTTTTATTATTTCCCAGCAAACTTCACTAATGCAGAACCCCAAGTAAGTCCACCGCCAAAAGCGTCTAGTAACATCATATCACCAGATTTTAATTTGCCATTTTCATAACAATCATTTATAGCCATAGGAATAGATGCTGAAGATGTATTACCGTATTTATCTACTGTTAAAACTTTTTGTTCATCTTCAAATTTAAGAGCATCGCCAACAGCTTTTATAATTCTATAATTTGCCTGATGTGGAATAAATAAATCTACATCTTTATTTTCAAATTTATTTTTTTCCATTAATTTTTTAACATCATTAGTAAGTGTTCTAACCGCAATTTTGAAAGTTTCATTTCCTTTCATTTGCATAAATGAAGCTTCTTCACTCTGAACACCTGGAGTTAAGAGTAAATCTTTAAAACTTCCATCTGCACTACATTGTATATCTGTTATAGCTTCATCTTTGTTGTCAGTTGCACTTATCACAGCTGCTCCTGCACCATCACCAAAAAGCATACAAGTTGTTCTGTCAGTATAATCAATAATTGAACTTAATTTTTCTGCGCCTATAATCAAAACATTCTTTTTTATTCCAGACTGTATAAAAGCTTGTGCTATTTGTAATGCGTAAATAAATCCTGTACAAGCAGCACTAATGTCAAATGCCATTATATTTTTAATTCCAAGTTTGTCTGCAATTAGACATGCAGTTGATGGCATACATAAATAATCCGGCGAAATTGTAGCACAAATTATTAAATCTATTTCGCTATTTTCTAATCCTGCTCTTTCTATTGCTATCTTGGATGCTTTTGCGCCCAAATCACTTGTATTTTCATCAGTTGATGCAATTCTTCGCTCATTTATTCCAGTTCTCTTTGTAATCCATTCATCAGTCGTATCCATTCTATTTACAAACCATTCATTTGAACGAATTTCTTCAGGAATATAAGCCCCAATTGATCTAAACGATGCGTACATAAATTTATCCTTGATAGTTGGCTAATTTTTCTTCGATATCAGCATTTAAACTTGACTCAGCTGCGGTAATTGCTTGAAATATTGCATTTTGCATAGCTCTTGCATTTGATTTACCATGTGCAATAATAACAGGTGCTTTTACTCCAAGAAGTGGTGCGCCGCCATATTCTGCATAATCAACTTTTAATTTAAGTTTTTTAAATACTTTTCTCATTAAAACAGCACCTGTAATCGACACTAAAGATCTTCTTAAATTATTTTTAATAATTTTTCCAATAGTATCAGCTACACCTTCTGCTGCTTTTAACATAATATTTCCAATAAATCCATCGCAAATTACGACATCTGTTGATCCATTAAAAATATCATTACCTTCAACATTTCCAACAAAATTTGGTAATTTTTCTAAAAGAGGAAAAGCTTCTTTAGTAACTTCATTTCCTTTGCTTTCTTCTTCACCATTACTTAAAAGTCCAAGTAATGGCGAATCTATATCTAATATATCTTCGGCATATGCTTGTCCCATTACTGCAAATTCAAATAAATTTTTAGCATCACAATCAACATTTGCGCCAACATCTAATACAAAAGTATTTCCATTTTCAGTTGGCATCAAAGTAGCAATCGCTGGTCTACTTACACCCTTAATTCTTCCTATTCTTAAAGTTGCTAAACTCATTGAAGCACCACTATGACCAGCACTTACATAAGCATCAGCTTCACCATTTCTTACAAGCTCAATCGCCCTATATGCTGTACTTTCTTTTCGTTTTAAAGCATCTGTTGCACTATCATGCATACTAATTACATCTGTTGTATGTAAAATTTCTACTCTATCTTGAAATTTATGAGGAATTAAAGGTAAAAGTTGTTCTTGATCGCCTACAATAATTGCTTTAAAATGTTTATTTTTTTTAAGAGCAACAATTAAACCATCAGCAATTGGTGTAGGACCAAAATCCCCACCCATCGCATCTATTGCTATTTTAAGCATTAGCTTTTGTATTCACCTGTAGTTGGGTTTACATTATGAGGCATTTTCCAAGTGCCGTCTGTATCTTTAACTGGTCTTTTCAATGTAATTTTATAATGAGTTCTTCTTTTCGCACTTCTACTATGACTAACTCGTCTTTTTGGTACTGCCATTTCTTATCCTTTTTTTAATATTCTAATTCTACTAATTTACTTTCTTTACTGCAAGCTTCACAAATGTGATAATCGCTTCGTAAAGATTCAAGTTCGCCTTGAAGAATTTCTTCAAAATCTATAAAATCACCAATAATTTCTATGATAATTTTATCAGAATCTCTTTCATCATCAGATGAATAAATTCCATTACTCAATAAAAAATCAACTTTTTCATCCAAAACAATATTGAAAGTTGCTCCACATTTGCAACAAGCAACATCAGTATTACCAGAAATTGTTGATTCTATTTTTACTAACTTTTGTGATATTTTACAAAAAGTACCTGAAAACTTTACTGAATTGAAATCAATACAAAAATCTTTTTGTATTGTTGGTACTTTTCTAAACTCTATTTTCACAAAAAATTTCTAACAAACTTCTCTTCGTGCAAAAAAGAAATCAATCTCTATTTTTGCATTTTCTACGCTATCACTACCATGAACAGCATTTGCATCAATTGAATCAGCAAAATCAGCTCTAATAGTTCCAGCTTCAGCCTCTTTTGGATTTGTAGCACCCATAAGATCTCTATTTTTAATCATTGCATTGTCACCTTCAAGTACTGTTACAACAACAGGTCCGCTAACCATAAACTCTACTAAATCACCAAAAAAAGGTCTTTGTGCATGTACTGCATAAAAAGCCTCAGCATCTGCTTGACTTAATTGAATCTTTTTTGTTGCAGCGATTCTTAATCCTGCACTTTCAAATCTGTCTAAAATCTTACCAACTACATTTTTAGCAACTGCATCTGGTTTAATTATCGATAATGTTTGTTCCATTTTTATCTCCATTGTAAATTAAAGTCGCAGATTATATCTTAAAAATAAAAAAAAGGCAAGAGACACAAATCTCTTACCTTTTTTAACCAAATAAATAAAACTAATTACTAGTCTTCAATTACTGGTTTGCCTGTTGATTCAAATATAATACAACCTTCAGTTGGACAAGCTTCAGCACAAGCTGGAGTGTCGTCACCACATTCATTACAAGTTTCAGGATTTACAAAATAAATATCCTCGCCTGTTGGATTTTCGTCATTATCTACAATTGATTCTGTTGGACACTCATCTAAACAAGCATCACATGAAATACATGTATCAGTAATTTTAACTGCCATATTGTTCTCCTAAATTTTAATTTGAATAACTTTATCATATAAAAAATAAATTTATCTTTAAAAATTAGTTGAAAACTTTTTATTTTTTTATTTTTTTACAAAAATATACATACAATCAATAATTAAAAAATCAAACTTTTATTTATAAATCTTTTCTGCTAATTGTTTTGGCAATAATCCCAAACTTTCTTCAAGCATTTTGGTATCTCCATGTGAAATAAATTTATCTTCATATTCAAATGATTCTATTTCTACATTTAAATTTTGTTCATTTATAAATTCCATTATTGCACTAGCAACTCCACCTTGCTTTTGCGAATCACTAAAAATATACCAAGTAGCATATCTTTGAGATAACTCAATCAAAAGATTTTCATCCAATGGCTTAACAAATCTTAAATCAGCTATTGCGATATCTTCCTTGCAAAGTTCTGCCGTACTTACAGCTCTACTTACACCTGCTCCATAACCAATAAAAAGCTTATCAGAATTTCCATGTTTTAAAATTTCACCTTTTCCAACTTCAAATCTTGTTGGTTCAAATTCAAGTTCATCAAATGAGCCTCTAGGATATCTTATTGCACAAGGAGTTTGGTATTCATATGCAAATTCAACTGCATACTCTAAAGTTTTAGCATCTCTTGGGGCAAATAAAGTCATATTTGGAATAAGTCTTAAATAATTAATATCAAAAACACCATGATGTGTTTCTCCATCTTCTCCAACTATACCTGCCCTATCTATTGCAAAAGTTACTGGCAAATTCATTAGGCAAACATCATGAATAATTTGATCAAAACCTCTTTGTAAAAATGTAGAATAAATAGTCACAAAAGGACTAAGCCCTTCTTTTGCCATAGCAGCCATAGAAGTAACTGCATGTTGTTCCGCAATTGCTACATCCCAAAATCTAGTAGGAAATTCTTTTATAAGCTTATTCATACCAGTTCCACTTGGCATTGCGGCAGTAACTCCAACTACATTTGTATTTTTTCTAGCTAAATTTAATAAAGCATCGCTATAAACTGCTGTTGCTGATTTTGCACCACCTGCTTTCTTTTTAAATTCTCCTGTTTCAATATCAAATGCACCAACACCATGCCATTGTTCATTTTGACCTTCAGCTATTTCATAGCCCTTACCTTTTGTAGTTTTAGCATGAACAACTACTGGCTTACCTAAATCTTTTGCTAATTGTAAAGTATCAATTATTTCATCTATATTATGTCCATCAATAGGTCCAATATAATCTATTCCCATCTCTTCAAAAATAATACCAGGAGTAATAAGCTTTATACTCTCTTCAACTCTTTTAGCAATATAAGCTGAACCCTCTGGTAAATAATTTGTAATTATATGATCAACTTTTTCTCTAATGCCTTGATAAAATTTACCAGCAAGCAATTTACTAAGATGCTTACTTATTGCTCCTATTGGTTTGGCTATAGACATTTCATTGTCATTTAAGATAATAACAACAGGCAATTTAATATCACCTAATTCATTTAAAGCTTCATATACCATACCTGAAGTCATAGAGCCATCACCAATCATAACAACTGGGATACGACTATCATCTTTAAACAAAAAAGCATTACAGGCAACAACTGCCAAAGATATAGAAGTAGAACTATGTCATGCAACA
>JAOZVJ010000142.1 GCA_029938215.1 Arcobacteraceae bacterium
GGACTTCATTAGAGCACAACAGAATATTATCATTACTGGTAAAACAGGAACTGGTTATGTAAAGTTAAATGATATGTAAAGTTAATGAGATAAATCCCTTAAATAAGGCATTTATTTTAAAGTAACTTTACATATATTTTTACATTTAATCACTCAAATCTTTTAGAAATTTCAATAAATTTTTATCTTGATTCCATATCGGTACTTCTGTATTTATAGATTGTGATGAAACTTTCAATAAAGCTTGTCTTGTAGATTCATTATTAGCTCTTGCATAAATTTCTGTTGTTGTCACAGAATAATGCCCCAAAAAGTCTCTAATATAAATCAATTCAATTCCTGATTCTAATAATGCCATAGCTCTAGAGTGTCTAAATGTGTGCGGGTGAACATTTTTTGGGATAAGTACATTATTTGTATCCCTTGCTGTGGTTGCATATTTTTTAACAATGTAGGATATCCCTTGTCTTGTTAATTTATTGCCAGATTTATTAAGAAATAAAGAATCAGTTATGCTAAATAATGATCTACTCTTTTTTTCATTTTCAATATACTTTTCAAGCATCTTAATTATTTCAAATTCTAACGGTACCAATCGTGCTTTATTCCCTTTACCAACAAGTTTTACGCTTGAGCTGTTATTGTATTTAAAGTCCTCTATGGTGACATCAACAACTTCTTGTACTCTTGCTCCTGTTGCATACATAAATGAAAGTATTACAAGATGTTTCCTGCCTAGATTTGTATCAATATTTGGTTGATGCAATATCAATTTGATACCATCAAGAGTTATATAGTCAACAACTTTTTGTTCTACTTTCTTTTTTGGAATTTGTATAATTTCTTGTGCTTGTAATATCATACTTGGTATTTCTGTTTGGATATAAGAGAAAAATGCTTTAATATTGCCTACACGTAAATTTTTAGTTCTATCGGAACTTTGCCTAACATCTGTAAGCCATTGAGAGAACTCTAAAATAAATTTTTTATCCAAAGTTTCAAATGTCATTTTTTTAGGCTTTAAATTATATTTTTCTTTTGCAAATATAAAGAGTAGTTTAAATGTATATCCATATGTCTTTATACTATTTTGGCTTAGTCCAACTACTTTTAAAAGATAGTGATTAAGGTATTGAGATAAGAAATATTGAAAGCGATTACACATAAACCACCTCTTTATAGATATTAGAATTATAGTTGGTAATTTTGGATATTAATTCTGGGAATACTTCTTGTGTTAATTTTAAATATCTCTCAGTGGATTTATGGCTTTCATGTCCTAAATAACTTGATACTAATGTAATTCCAACATTCATATCTATACCATTTTGTGACATTTGATAAAAAGTGTGGCATGCAAATGTATGGCGTAGATTATGAAGATATGGACCCTTACCTCTTCCTAGATAAGGAATATCTGATTTATAAAGTAGCTGTCTAAAGAAATTATTTACTTGGTTTTTACTACGTATTTTTCCATCTTTATGTTGGAAAAATGTGCTTTCTGGATCTAAATGTAAAAGATATTCATTTTTATATTCATGACATATTTTTTGTAAACTATCGCTCATCATCACTATACGTTGTTTATCATTTTTTGCAACATCAACAATTACTTTACCAGTTTCTGTATCTACATTTTTAATTTTTAAATGTAATGCTTCTGATATTCGTAATCCACATCCATATAACATACGAAATAAAATTGGATAAACTTGATTTGAGTTATATCGATTACTTTTACTTTGGTGCCAAGTATCAATAGTTAAGAAGATTTTAGCCATCTCTTTTTTTGAAAATACATAGGGTATAAAACCTTTATTCGTAGAATTTTTTATACTTCGTAATATATGAACTTTGTAACCTTGATTGTTAAGATATAAACCTAATTCTCTAATCACGCTTACCCTATTTGAAAGACTTTTTCTTTCTTCTCTAACTCTTAATATACTCCACTTTTCTAAAAAATCTTTACTAAGTCCTAATTCAGAGTCTTTATGCTCTTGAGTATAATTGCAAAATGATTTTAAAGTAGTTTCTTCAGAATAGTATTTATATCCACATGATAGTTTAAAGCTTAAAAATTCTTCTATTATTTTTTTATAATTTAGATTTTTAGTATACATTACAAACCCTATTTGTTGCCATTAGAGGAACATCTAATGCACATTTTAATAATTGCTTTTCTGCAATTTTTAAATATATTTTTGTAGTTTCTACACTTTTATGTGATAATATTTCTTTTATTGTTGATATAGGAATATTATCTTCAAGTAGTAAAGTTGCTAAGGAGTGTCTTAATGCATGTGGTCCATGTCTATGGTTAGCTGGTATTTTGATATTTGCACGCTTTAAATATCCATCAACAATTGTAAAAAAAGAACCGCTACTAATCGAAGTGTAGGGTCTAGTTTCTCTGATAAATATATGTGAATCTTTTACATTTGGACGTCCATTTTTGATATAATTTATAATTGCTTCACCAACATCATTTAATAGTGGAAGAATAAGAGCTTGTTTAGTTTTTTGTTGAATAAGAGATATCTCAATTTTTTCCCAATTTATATTTGTTAAATTTAAATTGACAATATCAGAAATTCTTAATACCAGACTTGCTGCAAGTAGCAACAAGGCATAAT
>JAOZVJ010000011.1:0-8272 GCA_029938215.1 Arcobacteraceae bacterium
CTCATTTCCATATTTATCATAACCATTATCTAAGTTATCAAAGTTTATAGATTTAAAGCCTTTTTCTAAAGGTAATTGCGATGTATAGTCTATAGCATTTTCTTCTGTATATTCTAAAAACTCATTCACTATATCATTTAAACAATATCCATCAAAACTTAATGCTACATTTGTATTTAATACTCTCTTGTCTATATTTACAAATGTTCCCTCTTGTTGATTTAATGCAGGAATTTGTAAATCACCAATGCCCTTATCACTTATAATAAAATTCCCATCTTCGTTGTACCCAATAGATTTTGCTCCATCTTCTTCATCTAGTTCACAAATCAAACTAACGCCTAAAGTGTTTGTTTGTGATGGCACTAAGACTACTTTAAAATCTGTATATTTATCTATTAGCCCAACCAATTTAGCAATATTTGTAGCTTGTGAATGTGCATATAAATCTTCACCTATTATCAAAGTTTTATTTTTTGCTTTTTTAAATTCTTCTTCTAATAACTCTAATTCTTCTTCTCCAACACTACATTCGCCACTTAAATATCCAATATCCAAATCTTCCAAATATTCTTTATGATTTTGTGATGCTTTTTTTATTAAATAAGATGCCAACAAAGCAACTACACCCTCTTCGCTTCCAACTTCATATTTAATAAACTGTGTATATTTATTTTGCAATGCTATATCATCAATTGGGTGCATATAAACAAATTTTGCTCTTTGTTTTTTTGTAGCAATATTAACAGCATATTTTACGCCTGGATTATCTTGACTAATTCGAGTTCCAATCATAATAATAGCATCACTTTTTTTAATGTCTTCATTAGAGCCAGTATATAAAGTGTTTCCGCTTGCTTTTGAATATTCTCTTAAAAAGTTTTGATAATTTTTAGCATCATTATTTACAAGTTTAATTCCTGTTTTTTCTTTTAATACCTGTAAAAGTTTAGCTTCTTCGTTTGTGATATATGAATTAAATTTAATAGAATCACTTGTCTTAATCGCTTCTATTGCTTTTTTAAAAGCTTCTTTATCTTTTCCTTGTGCTTTATTTTCAAAATCAAATCCAAACCTTCCAGCACCACATAAAGCAGAAAATTCAAAATCATTTGTAACTCTAGTGATTTTTTTATCATAAGGATTTTTAGTATCTGAATGTTTTACATTATAATACAAACTACAAACACTACTACAGTGAGAACAGCTTGCAGGGATTTTATTTGCTTCCCAAGCATTTGCTGTATATTTAAATTCATTTGACACTAAAGCTCCTACTGGACAAACTGATATACAGTCTCCACATTGTTCACAAATATCCATATTGTTGTCAATAACTGATTTATAGCCACCCGTTTTTATAGACAAAGACGAAGCTCCTATAATCTCATTGCAAGTATGTACACACTTCTCACACATAATACATAAAGCTGGGTCATATCCTAAAATACCCCATTTCTTTTTTTCTCTATTTAAATCTTTTGCTGCAAATTTTTGATCTTGAATTTTAAACTCAACATTTTTATTTTGCAAATCACATTCGCCACTTTTGTCACAAACTCCACATTGCAACGGATGATTTACATCATAAAGTTTTATAATATTTTGTCTATTTTTAAAAATCTCTTCATTGTTTGTTGTAATTACAGCATTGTTTACGGCTTTTTCTTGACAACTTAAAACATTTCCTTCTACGCCTTCAACACTGACTATACACATTCTGCAAGCTGCTATTGGCTCAACTTTTGAAAGATAACACATAGTTGGAATATAAATATCATTTTGCCTAGCTATTTCTAAAATCGTTTGTCCATATTTCCCTTGACATTTTTTATTATCAATAGTAACAAATATTTCCTTATCTCTGTGCATTATTCTTTCACTCATATTACACCGCCACCATTGATAAATAATAACATCGCATACATCTTTGTGACTCTGCTTGTGCTTCAACAGCTGTAAATCCTAAATTTACTTCCATATTATTGTGTTTTCTTATTTCGGTTTCTACTTTTTCACTTTCTTCTCGCGGAATACCAGGCATCCATCCTTTGATTTTCTCGTTTTTACTATAAACTCTAAGACGGTTCATATGGTCTTCCATAATTTCTTCATCTGTTAAAGAAACTTTTCCATCATATATATATCTTGAAATTACAGAAGCTGCTCGTCTAGCTTGTCCTACTGCATTTACGATTGTCATAGGACCATATTCGCAATCTCCTGATGCAAATATACCTTCACGACTAGTCATATAATCCTTACCGTTTGTTTGCACAGTTCCCCAAGAGGTCATTTTCAATTCCCAATCTTCTGGCAATATTTGCAAATCACAACTTTGAGAAACAGCAGGTATTACAAAATCACACTCTATTTCAAAATCTGCACCTTCAATTTTTTCTAATTTTGCTCTTCCACCTTCTGGATCAGGAATAAGTTCATACTTATTTACAATCATTGACTTTAATTTACCATTTTCATCAATAAGTTCCTGTATAGCACTATGAAAAATAAATTCAACTCCCTCTTCAACAGCTTCTGTATATTCTTCTAAAGTTGTATTTCTAATAATTGTTTTTTCATCTCTTCTATAAAGCATAACAACTTTTTTTGCACCTTCACGAATAGAACATCTAACAACATCCATAGAGGTAAATCCTCCGCCAACACAAACAACAACCTTGTCTTTTAAATCTTCTTTAGCAGGACTTCCTATCTTATATTTATGCCATAAATTTACTTTATCAAGCATATCAATAGCACCCCAATATCCTTCCATTTCAGGATTTTCATTATCACATCTAATAGCTTTTGAAAGTCTTGTGCCAAAAGCTAACATAGTAACATCAAATTCTTTTTCTATCTCTTTTAATCTATTAGCCGATACTCTATGATTTGCAACAACATCAACTGTAGGCATAGAAGTTACTAACTCGATATCTTTATTATATTTTTCGATTGGCATTCTATATTGAGGAACTCCAACTGCAACCTCTCCACCAAGCACAGGTAACTCTTCAAATATAGTACAAGAAATTCCTTCTAAAGCTAAATAATAAGCAGTAGTAAGTCCAGCAGGTCCAGCACCTATAATTGCAACTTTTTTACCATCATTTTTTGGCTCTTTAGGCTTAACGGGATGAAACCATTCTAAATTATGATTAGTTTCATAATCTGCACCTATTCTTTTTAATTCCATTATCGAAACAGCTTCATCTAAATTTGTTCTTCTACATGCATCCTCGCAAGGATGAGGACAAACTCTACCGCAAACATGAGCTAAAGGCATTGAACTTCTTGTTTTAGTTAAAGCAGATTTATAATCCAAATCTCTAACACCCTCAATATAACCAGGTATATCCACATGTGCTGGACACATATCACTACAAGGAGCCGTTACATTTGCTATATATTTTTCGTCATCTTGATCGTACCATGGAGATTTTATTTGATTTTTTATTAAAGATATAAATTGTTCTTTAAAATGCTCAATCATACTTAAAATAGGAACTGGTACAGTTTTGCCAATTTCACACTTACTAGTAGTAGTCATAGTTAAGCTAACTTCTTTTAAATGTTCAAGGTCACTTAAAGTTCCCTCGCCTCGAGCTATTTTATCTAGCATATCATATAAAATACGACCGCCCCAACGACCTGGCGTACATCTTCCACAAGCTTCAGAATATTCTTGATATTGTCTTGCATAGTTCATAGCCAGCTTTACCACATCAACATCTTGCTCAAATAAAGCAAAACCATCCCAACCTACAAATGCTTTGGTTAAAAGGTCTTTATTATATTGAACTGGTAACTTAGCTTTAGCTTCTTGCCAATTATCGTGCAATAAATCACGATTATCAACAACTTCGCCTTGCCAAGAAGAAAAATATACTTTACTCAAAATTTATTCCCAAATCTTTATTATTAAGCCGTAGCTTCTTCTAAATTTTCTTCTGCAACTTCTGGTACAGGAGGTGTTGCTTTTTTAACCACAATAGTCCAATCCACTTCATTATATTTTAAAGAATTCATTAAAGTAAATTTATTTTTTTTAATTACATCTGATACATTTTGAATTGCTGAAAAATCACCAATTTCAAAAATAAATATTGCATTTTCGCCATCAGAAATATCTGTATTCATTATTTCTATTAATCTATTTGTAAAATTCTCTTTATGGTTTCTTAAATCATATCTTTTCATTATCTATCAATCTCCCCAAATACTATATTTAGATTACCAATAATCGTAACAACATCTGCTAATTGATGACCTGGTAATAAATCTTGCAAAAGCCCTGTATGCCAAAAACTAGGTGCTCTAACTTTTAATTTATAAGGATAAGGTGAACCATCTGAAACTATAAAAAATCCTAATTCACCTTTTGGAGATTCTGTAGCTACATATATTTCACCTTTTGGCGGTCTCATACCTTGTGTTACTAAAACAAAATGTTGCATTAAAGAATAATTTTGTGTCATTATATCTTCTTTGGTAGCTGATAAATATTCAGGCGATATAGCCATAAGAGCAGTATCACTTTCCTTATGCATAGGAATAAGTTGTTTTAAAATCTTCATAGATTCTCTCATCTCTTGCATTGCACATTTATATCTTCCATAACTATCACAAGTATCAGAAACAGGAATATCAAAATCAAGCTCAGGATACAGTCCATAAGGCATCTCTTTTCTTAAATCCCATTTAAAACCACTAGCTCTAAGTGCTACTCCTGAAACTCCCCAAGATTTTGCCATTTCTGGAGTGATTACTCCTACATTTTCAAGTCTCATTCTCCAAATTCTATTTTTGGTTAAAAGACCTTCATAAACTTCAAGTTGTTCATTTAAGATACCCATAAATTTTTCAAGTTGCTCAGTCCATCCATTTGGTAAATCTAAAGGTACTCCACCTATTCTAATCGCACTATGAGTAAGTCTAGCTCCACAATAATCTTCCATCAAGTCCATTGCATATTCTCTTTCTCTAAATGCATAAAGAAAAATCGACATAGCACCAACATCAAGTGCATGAGTAGCTAACCAAAAAAGATGAGAAATAATTCTATTTATCTCTAAAATCATAGTTCTAATAACTTCTGCACGTCTTGGTGCTTCAACGCCAATTAATTTTTCAATAGCAAGTGCATAGCCATAATTATTTGAAGATGAAGCGATATAATCCATTCTATCAGTTGTAGGTAAAAATTCATTATACATCATATTTTCACCCATTTTCTCCATACCTCTATGAAGGTATCCAACATCTGGATGTGCTTTTATTACCTCTTCCCCTTGCAATTCAAGAATCAATCTTAATTGACCGTGAGCCGATGGATGTTGTGGTCCAAAATTTACCACCATAGTATTATCTTCTCTATCAAAAGTTATATTTTCAAAAAATGGTTTTAATCTATTTGTTTGTTGCATATTATTACCTTCTCTCTTTTAACTGTTTTGATTCAATTTCATCAAATGGTGTGATTATTTTTCCACCAAATGCTGTCACTCCGCCATCTTCTTGATAACGAATTGGTGTATCTGGCTCATTTCCTTCTGATATTTTAGTTCCCTTAGGTACTTCGTGTCCTAATCTAGCAAATCTTTCAGTATCATATCTATCTATTGCTGCTTGATCTCTAATTTCAGGTCCTATAACATCTCTATTTTCCTTACCAAAAATTTTATCTACTTCATACCACTGAGCAGCTTCATCGCCTATCATTGGATAAGATTTTCTTAAAGGATGTCCAGACCAATCGTCTGGCATAAGAATTCTTTTCATTTTTGGATGATTATTTACTATAACTCCGTACATATCATACATTTCTCGTTCAGACCAATCCGCCATTCTAAAAAGTGAATTTGCTGATTCTAAAGCTTGATCTTCTTTTAAAAAACATTTTACTCTTACTCTTTTATGCTTACTCATTGATAACATTTCATAAACTATTTCAAATCCACCCTTAGTGCTAAGATAGTCAATAGCTGTTAATTCCATCATAAAGTCATATTTTAACTCTTCTTTTAGATATTTTAATGTTTTAATATTATCTTTAGCATCCACATATATAACCAAATGTTTAGCTTGAATATACGATTTCTCTATTTTTATAGAAGATGCTAAATTTTCAATGTCTTTTGCAAAAACTTCATCATCTAAAACTTCACTTTTTTTAAGTTCTGGAGTTATATAAAATCTATCACTATGATAAGATTTTTGTTGTACATCTTGTTTTGGTTGATAAGCTCTCATTACACTAACCTTTTTGCTTTTTGTGCTCTACTAGCAGGATTACTTCTAATTTTTCTTTGAAGCATCATAAGTGCATATTGAATAGTTTCAGGTCGAGGCGCACAACCAGGAAGATAAATATCTACTGGCACTACTCTATCAACACCTTGAACTGTTGCGTAAGTATTAAACATACCGCCAGTATTTGCACAACTTCCCATAGAAATTACCCATTTAGGATCTGGCATTTGATCATAAAGCCTTCTCATAAACTCTGCATGTTTTTTAGTCAATGTTCCTGCAACAATAATAACATCTGATTGTCTTGGACTTGCTCTAAAAATAGTACCAAATCTATCAAAATCAAATCGAGAAGCTCCAGAAGCCATCATTTCGATAGCACAACAAGCAAGACCATAAGTCATAGGCCAAAGAGAATTACTTCGACCAAAATTTACAAGCTTATCTATTGTAGTTAAAGCGATAGGCGCCCCACCATCTTGAAGATAATTTACTTTATGCTGTGCCATTCTAAAGCTCCTTTTTTCCATGCATATACAAAACCAATAGTTAATAATAAAATAAATAAAATCATTTCAACAAAACCAAACCATCCTAGCAATTTAAAATCAACTGCCCATGGAAACATAAAAATAATCTCCACATCAAACAAGATAAACAAAAGTGCCATTAAGTAAAACTGTACCGAAATAGTATTTGGTTGTTTTGTTACTTCTGGTCCACACTCATACAAAGTACACTTTAACTTTTCAGTATCAAGTCTAGCAAGTTTTCTACTCACAAATCTAGCAGCAACCGTCGTTGCAATAAATGCTCCAAATGTCAATACAAACATCACAAAAGCACCAAAATAAGGATGCGCAAAATCCATATGTTCCATATTTTCCCCTTTGTATTGATTTATATCATAAAAATAAAAAATCAATAATAATTGAGTAAATGGTATCAAATTATATTTAAAGATTTACTTATATAACAATTTTTTATTCTTTGCGGTTACTGTTTGTAACAAAAAAGAATGTTATGCGTAGGACTTATTTAGTGTATTGAATAATTTTCAAATATAATAATCTCTTATTTAAAAATAGTTATTGATTTAACAAGATTTGTCTTAAACTATCCAAATTTTTTTTAATAATATTTTGAAATTGCCCTTTGTTAAAAGTTCTTTGTCTTTTGGCAAGTCGTGCTGTATTTGTAGTAATTTTTTCTTCAAGTTCTATTTTAGAAATTTTTCCATCAATATATTCTAAAGTTTCCAAAATACCAATCGAACTCATACAAGCAGGACTTCTTGTGTATTTTTTCTCAAGATATATTACCTCATCAATCAAACCATCATTTATCATATTTTTAGTTCGTTGCAATATTCTTTTTCTCAAATCCTCAATAGCCCAATCTATCTCATAAATAGTTATATCTTTTATTATTGGTTTTGGTTGATTTTGATTAAAATATTCACTTGGAATTTGCCCTGTTTGTTTATAAATAGACAAGGTTTTTTCTATTCTATATTTATCGTTTTGTTTTATATTTTGCATATATTCTTCATCTATACTTTTTATATATTTATATGCTTTTTGCAAATCTTGAAGTTGTGATTTTACCCACGCAGATGTTTCTTTTGAAATTTTTGGAACTATTGAAATACCATCTATCATAGCCTTTAAATAAAAGCCCGTACCGCCTACTATTATTAGATTTTTATCGTATTTTGTAGCATAATCTTTTGCCTTATTATAAAGTACTATAAATTCCATCACATCAAAATGCTCACTAGGATAAACCTCATCTATCCCAAAATGAACGACACCATCTCTTTCTTTTAAAGTTGGCTTTGCAGATGCTATATTTATATCTTTATATACCGATAAACTGTCAAGAGAAAGTATGATTGAGTTTGTTTTATGTGCTGTTTGTATTGAAAGTGCAGTTTTACCTGATGCTGTTGGTGCTATAATTGCTATTTGTTTAAACATTACTTATAAATATTGCCTCTAAAATCAATATCTTCAAT
>JAOZVJ010000011.1:8372-27839 GCA_029938215.1 Arcobacteraceae bacterium
CTTTGATTTTTATCTAAAAACTTTTTAGCTTTCTTTAAATAAGTTAATTTTATATTCTTTATCATTTCAAATATCTATATTTATAATTTTTGAAAAAGCAACCTCTTTGTCTTCTTTTGTTCTTGAATCAAGCATTGATTTTATCTCTTTTTGCTCCACATCTTCTACACAATTTGACTTCAATATAGAATATTTCTCTATCATATCACTCTTAAACTCTTTTAGTATTTGTAAAAACAATTCTGCCTTATCATCTTTTACTGAAATTTGCAATTGCATTTTGGACTCCTTTCTCGCTCACATTATTAACACCATTTGCATTATTATAAACAATTATAACCAAAATTATAGTACAATCCTCCTTATGAAAAAAATAATTAAACTTTTAAATAACTTCAACGAATTAGTGATGTTTAAACATTCGATTTTCTCTTTACCATTTATATTTATAGCCATGGTTGTAGCTGCTTCTGGTTGGTTTGGATGGCAATTACTTTTTTTAGGAATTTTCGCCGCTCTTACTGCTAGAAATTTTGCAATGGGATTTAATAGATACCTAGATAGAGATATAGATGCTTTAAATCCAAGAACGATAAATCGTCCTAGTGTTGATGGAAGAATTAGTAAAAACGCAATGTTTATATTTTTTGTTGCAAATGCTTTTGGATTTATCATAGTTGCATATTTTGTAAATACTTTAGCTTTATATTTATCTATTCCGATTTTATTAATTATTGGAAGTTATTCGTATTTTAAAAGATTTTCATATTTGGCACATATTATTTTAGGTATATCATTAGGACTTGCACCAATAGCAGGAGTAGTTGCTGTAAGCGAAACTATTACTATTTGGTCTTTATATCTTAGCATTGGTGTTATGTTTTGGGTAGCTGGATTTGATTTGCTTTATTCCTTACAAGATATAGAAGTGGATAAAAAATTAGGTCTTCACTCAATACCATCAAAATTTGGCGTACAAAAAACTATGTTTTTTTCTAAAATTTTACACATTCTTACAATAATATTTTGGCTACTTTTTGTAATATCTGCCAATCTAGGAATATTTGGGTATATAGCAATACTCGCAAGTGTTACTATGCTAACAATAGAACACATAATAGTAAATAAAGATTTTACAAAAATAGATAAAGCTTTTTTTACGATAAACGGATATTTGGGAATATTATTTTTTATCTTAATTGTTATTGATATTTGGTTTAATAAATTTTAAAAAAATTTACTTTTTGTTTTTTGCCTTTTTCCATTGAAAATATGTATTTTTAATATTATGCGTTTCTCGAGTTTTTGTAAAATCCTCTCTTGCTGTTATATTAAAAACTATACTCTCCATAGATTTAAGATTATTTTCATCAAGCTCCTCTTCAAGCTGTACATACTTTGCTATTAACTTATCAAAGATATAATTATAATCATAGGCATTTTCTCCTTTGCCATTTAGTATTTTTTTTATCATCAACCAATTATTAAAAATTATATCCCATATGCTTCGCTGTTGCTGAGTTAAACAGATATTACTAACAATATCTTTCCATTTGTACAATCCAAAATATGCTTGATGATTTTTAAACAACTCCTCAATCCACCAATCTTCATATTTTGGCAATCCACTAAATTTTTTTTTCTCAAGCTCTTCTTTGTTGTTTTTCTTTTTTTTCTTATCTTTATCTTTATTTTTTTTCTTATCCTTCTCTTTGTCTTTATTTTTATTTTTATCTTTGTCTTTATTTTTTCTCTTATCCTTATCTATAGCTGTATTATACTCATCTATAGACTCTATTATATTTTGCACAAGCACTGAAAAATGAAGAACAATTATTGGAATATACGAATCCAAAAAAAGAAAATGTTTTAAATCTTTTTCATCAGGTAGCGATTCTATTCTTTTGTTAAAATCATCTTTGATAACTTTAAACTCTTTTTCTAATACATCTATTTCTCTCATATTGTATTTTATTATTACATCTGACATAGAAATGATTTCTGTATCATCATAATTAACTTCATCTGGCAATTCATCGATCATCATCATTGCTTCAAGTAGCTGATTTCTCTTTAAACTCTTCGCTCTTTTTAGCCTCATTTTTTGAAGTTTATAGTAAGTTTGTTTTGCTAAAGCTTTCTGCACTCTTTCTGTTTCTTTATGTCGAAAGATTTCCGCTTCTGGAATTTCACTATACATTTTTTTATATTTATCATAGTCTTTGCTTGCATCTTCAAGGGCATTTTCTAATGAAGCTTGTTTTACTGGGCTTAGTTTTGTAACCCCTTCATTAAAACTTCTTAATTGCTTTTCAGTATTAGCAATTTTTTGTTTACTTTCTTCAATCAATCTTTCTAATGCTAAAATTTGTATTTTCATATGCTCCCCTTGACAACACAGATGATAATTTTAAATATTCTACCATAAAAATGAAATTTTTTATGAAATTTTTATATGTATAATAAAATCAACTTCATAAAACTACTATTTTATAGACAATATCATATTAATTTAGATAAAATTTAAAAAAATCAAGGTTAAACTTTACAGAATATGCTATTTGAAAATAAATTAATATATCGTTTTTCTATTATTGTTACATTAATATGTTTTATAATATTTGCATACATCAGTTATACTTCAATTTTTTTAGTAAAAAATAAATATATTGAAATCGATGGCAAAACTTATATAAATCAAACAAAAGAAGATGAATTTACAAAAAATTTATCAAAAGAGCTTACAAAAAACTGTTTTAATAAAATATGTAAAGTTCAAAGTATGCTTGATTATGTAACTACAATTCCTTACAAAACAAACAATTCAATAGCAAGAAGCGGAAAAAATATTATCAAAAACAACTATGGCGATTGTGATGATAAAAGTAATTTTTTAATCTCTATGTTGCATGCACAAGGATTTGAATCTTACTTTGTTTTTGTTCCAAAACATGTATTTATAATTGTAAATATAAAACAAAAAATAAGAGATAGAAAGGCTTTATATTTAAATAAAACACCTTTTTATATTCTTGAAACTACCGCAAAAAATTCAAAAATCGGTTTTCCCTTTAGATATAAAATTAAAGATGTCAAAGAGATAATTAACCCATTTAAAAATAAAAAAGTAAAAATAAATTTACTAGAATATAAATATTAACTCAAATCAAGGACAAAAAATGAATTTAGTAAATTTTGATTATATAAATAAAAAAGATAAAGACTTAACAGAACTTTTTATATCGTCAAAAAAAATAAAAAAATATATTTTAGGAATAAACAAACTAACAAAAAGTGTCCAGAAATATATACAAGTTGATGGAATTATAGATGATTTTACAAGAGTGCATTCATCAAGAAAAAAAGAAATTTTAAATATCAATGAAATAGAAAAAGATTCTATTATTCTTAGTGTATCTACAGGCAGTCCACAAGAAGTAAAAAATACTCTGGATTCAATGGGATTTATAAATTTTAATTATCTTGGTTTTTATAAGTATTCTTCTTTTGATTTGGTAGCTCCGCCTTTTATGCTTGATTTTGAAAATGATTTTAAACAAAACTATGATAAATATAAATACACATATAACTTGCTTGAAGATGAGGTTTCAAAAAAAATATTTGAGAAAATAATAAATTTTAAAATAACATTTGATTTTGATTTTATGCAAGGGTTTACAAATAATCACGATGAACAATATTTTGATAAAAAACTTATACCAAATATCAAAAATATAACTTTTGTAGATGGCGGTGGATATATTGGAGATACTGCAGAGCAAGTTATAAAAAATTTTCCAGATTTTAAAAAAATTTATTTAATTGAACCAAATGAGCAAAATATTAAAATAGCAAAAAGAAGACTAGGAGATTTTAAAAATATTGAATTTTTAAATTTTGGATTATCAAATAAAAAAACTACTTTAAATTTTAATGAAGAAAAATCTTTTTCTTCTGTTTATGGTACTGGAACAACTAGCGTAAATGTTGACACTTTAGATAATATTATTAATGAAAAAATTGATTTTATAAAGCTAGATATCGAAGGTGCCGAACAAGATGCAATAGCTGGTGCTAAAAATACAATCAAAAAATATACACCTATTATTGCTTGTTGTATTTATCATAAAGCCGAAGACTGGTATAAAATCCCACAAAAAGTATTGGCTATAAATAATAATTATAAAATATACATTAGACACTATATGGAAGGGATTTTTGAAACAGTTATGTATTTTATTCCTAAATATCCAAAATAAATTAATTTTAAAAGATTGGCTATTTTTTTGCCAACAATAGCTATACTTGGATAGCTATTAATTAAAATAAATTAATAGTAGCTTTACATATAAAAAATGGAGGAATAGGTGCAAAAGTTACAAAAAAATGTAAGTATTATAGTCTTTTTTTTCACTATTACAATAGTTTTTATTATAGGGATGGCTGTCTTTAATGTATATCATGCAAATAATATGCAAAAAATTACAAAAGATATTTACAATCATCCCTTAAAAGTTTCCAATGCAGCTCTTAAGATAAAGCTCGATATTTTAAGAATTCATAGAGATATGAAAGATATAGTTCTATCTTCATCAAAAAAAGAAATAATTAATCTTGCCAAAGATATAAAAATAACAGAATCAAGAGTGTATAAAAATCTAAAAATAATTGAACAAAATATACTAGGAGATGCTGGGCTTGAGATTCAAAAGCAAACGAAAGAGCTATTTACTGCTTGGAAACCTATTCGCGATGAAGTGATTAGTTTAGTAAATAATCAAAAGCTTAGTTTGGCAGTAAATATCACAAGAGGCAAAGGTGCACAACATGTGCAAAAGATGGAATCCTATGCTTTAAAGCTTTGTCAATATGCACACAATAAGGCAGATAAATTTATAAAAAATTCCAATATTGCACTTGAAGAAGTTAAAAATTCTACGCTATCTTTAACTCTAATACTTCTTATCGCTTTTATTGTTTTTATTTCATATATTATTGCAATGCTTAAAAAAAATATCAGTAAAATTCACGAAAGTGAGGTGAAATTTAGAGGATTGTTTGAAAATTCTAAAGCATCTATTTGGAATGAGGATTTGACAGAAATTGTTAAAAGTTTAGAGGAGTTACGAAAAGATGGAATAACTGATTTGCATAAACATCTTACTCAGAATATAGAATTGGTCAAAGAACTTGCAACAAAAGTAAAGGTTACAGATGTTAATAATGCTACATTAAAACTGTTTAATGCAAACTCAAAAAATGATTTTCTTTCTCGTATAGATACAACTTTTGGAAACAATGCTATTTATATATTTATAGATGTATTGGAAGCGATATGGAATAAAAAAGAATCTTTTACTAAAGAAGCGATATTTAAAACATTGGATGGCAGAGATATACATGGAATAATTACTTTTCAAATACCAGAACAATTAGAACAGTTTTTAAGCATATCTGTTAGTATTATAGATGTTACAGATTTTAAAAAAGTAGAAAAAGAACTGAAAAATAGTAAAGCTCGCTTTAAAGCACTTCATGATGCATCATCTGGAGGAATTGTAATTCACGACAAAGGTGTCATATTGGAATGTAATTTAAGATTGGCAAAACTATTTGGCTATTCTTATGATGAATTAATAAATATGGATGGACTTCTTTTAATATCTAAAGAATCATTACCTACTGTTATAGATAATATAGAAAATGGTTATGAAGAACCTTATGAGGCAATCGGCATAACAAAAGATGGCAAAAAATTTCCAATGAGTATTGAGGCTAGAGAAATTATATATAAAGATAAAAAGACAAGAGTTACGGAGTTTAATGATCTAACAAATATTAAAAAAGTGGAGAGGGAACTTGAGATATCTAATGATAAATTTGAAAAAGCATTTAATAAAACACCAAACTTAATTAGTATTACTGATTTGGAAACTGGCAAAATATTTGAAGTAAACCAAACATTTGAAAATGTTTTGGGATATAAAAAAGAAGATATTGTTGGGAAAACTTCACTTGAATTAAATATTTGGACTAGCCAAAAAGAAAGAGACAAATTTACCAACTCTTTTAATGATAAAGGTTTTATTAGAGATGAAATATATAGTGTTAGAACAAAGCATGGCGACATACTTACAGTAAGATTTTTTGCAAGTAATATAATCATAGATAATAAGGGATATATTTTATCTGTGGCGGAGGACATTACTGAGCGTAAAAAAGCAGAAAATTTACTAAATAAAAATGAAAAGATTTTAAATCTTATAATAGATAATTCTCCTATTGGGATTTGTACAGTGGATTTGCTTGGAAATTTTGTATCAACAAATCCAGCTTATGAAAAAATGCTAGGTTATTCCAAAAAAGAGCTTAGTGAGTTTTCTTTTTTTGATGTAACGCATCCTGATTATCGTCCCAAAAATAAAGAACTTTTTCAAAAAATGTTTTCGTTAAAAGAATCAAGCTTTAATATGGAAAAAGTTTATATTCGCAAAGATGGCAAAAAAATTGATGTTAGTGTTCATGCTACAGGAGTCAGTGATGAGACTGGAAACATAAAATTTGGAACTGCATTTGTAGAGGATATTACAGAGAGAAAACACAATTTAATGTTATTGGAAGAGAAAAAAAATGAATTAGAAACGATTATTTTAGAAGCTCCAAATCCAATAATGTTACATAATGAGGATGGAAAAATAATCCTTATAAATAAGATTTGGAAAAAACTAACAGGATATAGTTATAAAGAGATAGATACTATAAAAAAATGGGTAAAAAAAGCTCATCGTGATAAAGTACCAGCAATGAAAGAACACATTGATACTCTGTATGAAATAAAACAACAAACTTTTGATGGCGAATATGAGGTCGCAACTAAGAACAATAATAAAATTATATGGCAATTTAATTCAGCCCCACTTGGGACAATAAATGGAAGTCGTACAATAATAACTACAGCAATGGATATTACCGAATTAAAACAAAAAGATGAACTGCTAATAAAACAATCTCGTCACGCAGCAATGGGAGAAATGATAAGTATGATAGCTCATCAATGGAGGCAACCACTTTCAGTAATTGGTATGAGTGCAAATAATATGCTAATAGATATAGGTTTAGAAAATTTTAGTTTGGCTGCATCAGAAGAATACGCAAATGATATTTCTAGACAAACTCAAAATCTATCTAAAACAATAGATGACTTTAGAAATTTCTTTAAGCCAGATAATATTATTTCAAAAATTAATATAAAAGATGTGTTAAATAAAGCCTTGTCTATTATAAAAGATAGTCTTAAAAATAATAACATAAAACTTACAAGTTCTTTTGAAACAAATAAACAAGTTAATGCTTATCCAAGAGAGTTGATGCAAGTACTTATTAATATAATTACAAACTCTAAAGATGCACTAAAATCTAATAAAATAAAAAACGGTTTAATAAGTGTTAGAGTTTATGAAGATAAAAAATATATAAATACTGACATATGTGACAACGCTGGCGGTATTGATAAAGAAATATTGCCAAAAATATTTGATCCATACTTTTCAACAAAAGATGAAAAAACAGGAACTGGATTAGGTCTTTATATGAGTAAGATGATTGTTGAAGAACACTTAAATGGTATAATTAAAGCAAGCAACAAGAATGATGGTGTTTGCTTTACCATTAGGCTACTAAAAGACTAAAAGCTTATTTGAAAGTGAGATTGCAAAAAAATATTTGAGAAAATAGATATTTTATGATATTCATTATCATTATTAAGATAATGTTAAGGTAATTTATTTTATTATTTTGTTAATGATAACTAATATCAATTAAGGAAATATAAAATGACAAAACAAATTACAAAAATATCTTTAGCAACACTATTAACAAGTTCCTCAGCAATAGCAATAGCTTTACCAGGCGTTAATAATCCAGGAGGAGGCACAATCATACAAGAGGGTAAGCTAAAAATGGTTTACAAGAATATCTCAATGAAAAGAGATAAAATGTTTAATGCTTCAAGTGAAGTGGCTAATACAAAAAAACTTGATGCAAATCCTACAATGCATATTTTAGCTTTAAGATATGGTTTTTTAAAAGGTATGGATTTAACTTTAGCAATTCCATATAAAGATTTTAAGGCAACAGCAAAACTTGGTGTAAATGATGTCGTTGTTGATAATAAAGGATTAGGAGATATCGTAGTTATGGCAAATAAATCTTTAGCTACTATAAAAGATAATGGTTATTCATTATCTGCTGGGGTTGGCATCAAACTACCTACGGGGGATACCAATAAAAAATTTGTAAAAGCACCGACTGCAACTACAGGTGAAATTGCACCACTTCCATCTCAGCTAGGAACTGGCGAATATGAATATAAAGCTATGGTAGGCTATACAAACTTTTTAAATGATTTGCGATTTGATACAAATGCTATTTATACATACAGACCAAAAGCAAAAAATGATTATGATTTTGGAAATGAATTAAAAGTAGATTTATCATTAGTAAAGCCGATTACTAAAACTGTTAATTTAGGAATAGAATATAATTACAAATACAATACTAAAACTAGCCAAGGCAATGACACAACAGCAGCAGCAAGGGCAAATTTGCCTATGAAAGCATTTAGTGGAAGTGCTGGATATGTTACTCCTCAAATTCAATTTGTACCATTTGATATGCCAAAAGTTCATGTTGATTTAGGAGTTTCGTTCTTAACTAATTACAATCTAAAAGAGGAGCAACCTTTGGAGAGAAAAAGAGTTGTATTTAGAATTGGGTATTTATTCTGATTTTTGCTTTTAATTTTAACTAAAACAATATGGATAAATTAAGAAGTTATTTTATCCATATAAGAATTTTTCATAAAATCCTCAAACTGATTGTTTGTTGTATATTCGTATCCAAAGACTTCTTTCCAAAGACTATGATCTTCCATACAAAGATAAAAATAAACTTTGCCATGCCAAGATTTAAAACTATCGTATGCGTGTTTAAACATCTCTTTTTTTACCTCTAAAGAATAAGATTGTTTTTTATTAATTGTCTCGAAAGGCATTTGTAAGATTTTGGTTTTAAGCTCTCTTTTTCTTAGTTTTTTTATAACTGGTTTTATAAAAGTTAAAGTTCCAAACGATATCAAAACCACTTCATCACTCGTAAACATTTCTTGAAGATTCTCATATATTTCCTTATAGTCACTTAGATAATTCTCATACTGAACTATAGGATGAAAATGAAATCCTACCAAAACACCTTTATCTGCCAATGCTTTAGCACTCGCAATTCGTTGTTCTAAAGATGCAGTTAGATGTTCTTCGTTTTTGATGATTGTCTGTGTATTTAAACTCCAAGTTACTAGTATATTTGTTGGCACTTCGTTGTCAAGCAAGTATTTTATATTGTCAGATTTAGTTTTAAATTCCAAAATAACATTTGGATTTTTTTTCGCAAACTCAAATAAAGCATCCAAAATACCATCATGATTTCCCCACATAAGAGAGTCACTACTTTGTCCTGTGCCTATGTGATAAGTTTGATTTGGGTCTAGGTTTAGATTTTGTAATTTTTGCTTAAAATCTTTATCAAAACCTATTTTATTTTGATTATAAAAACTTTGAATAGAACAATAACTACAATCAAATCCACAGCTTTCAACCGCATCCAAAGTTAGAAGATTGCAACATCTAGTTCCTTCACTTGCAACAGGACAAGCACCCAGTCCAAAACCTTCTTTTTGAATTTTTGTAAATTCAAATTTTCTAGCTTTATACTTAACCTCATCAAAATTTTTATAATCATTTGGTGTATTTTTTAACTCTTTATGATAGTCAACTAAAAATTCGAATATTTTTTTAGATAGTTGTTTCCCTTGATGTTTTTCTTCAAACTCAAATGGAAAAACTTCTTCGATTTGCTTTTCATTCCACATTTTTAAATCAACTGAAATATTGTTTAAAATATCTTTTTGTGATTTTGTAAATCCGTACTTCTCTATATTGATTTTTTTATTCTGTATCATAAATACTTTTCCAGTTTCTTTAAATTTTTTCTTATTAATTGTTTCACAAATTCTTTGGACGGTATTGTATCATCAAGCCAATCAGATACAACTTTAAATATATAAATATCATCTTTATCAATATATTTAGTTACTTCTTTTTCAAAATATTTTGCTTCCATATCATATAAATAAGTTTGATTTTTGATATCTTTTATTTGAACTTTTGGAGTATCAACTGTTTGTAAATCTAAAAATTTTATATCTTCTAAAGTTTTATTTGTACAAAATAGTTCACCTATATTTATATTTTTATTATTACATCCTGCTATACCTAGATTTATTGCTTTTTTGATTTTATATTTTTTAAAAATAAACTCCATAGCATCTATGGTATTTTGTTTTCCTATTCCTGATATTATTAAAACTATATTTTCATTTTTATATATTTTTGGGTTTTTTTGAACTAGAGTTAATTTATATTTTTCAATTACACTTTGTGCTTCACTTAATAAAGCCGTATGCACTAATATTAAGGTATCCACTTTATTGCCCAAGTTTGCCAGCAAGGCAACCACTTGAAAATGCCCACTGAAGATTAAAGCCACCACAAGGACCATCCAAATCAACAATTTCACCGCAAAAATAAAGTCCATCTATGATTTTACTTTTCATTGTATTTGGATCGATCTCTTTTAATGATATTCCGCCTCTTGTAATCATCGCTTTTTTAAAACTGTCTTGATTTTTTATTATCGTAAGCGGTGTACTACAAAGTATCTTTATGAAATTAACTTTTTTTATACCATCTAATTTTTTATAAGTTTGTTCACAATCAACATCAACCATTTTTGCTAATTGTATTATCAAAGATTTTGGCAATAATTTTTCCAAATATTTCAAAATAGTATTTTGCGGATTTTTAATAGATTCTTTTTTCAAAAATTCTATCAATTTATTTTCATTCATATCATCAATAAAATTTATCATCAAAGGAATTTCATCATACTTATCAAAAAGAGGTGTTATTTCTCTAGCAAAATCAAGCACTACAGGACCTGCGATACCAGTTTTTGTAAAAATCAAATCGCCTTTTGCTTTATGTTTTTTATATTTCTTTATATTTATACACATACTAACTTTTGGAATAGTATCCGCCGTACAGTTTTTGGTCCAGTCTTCTTTTGTATTAAGTGGCATCATAGCTGGATAAACTTCTGTTATTTTATGCCCCAAATTTTTGACTATTCTATGACCATCACCAGAAGTTCCGAGAGTAGGGTAGCCATATCCGCCTGTAGCGACTATAATATTTTCACATTCATATATATCATTTGTAGTTTGTATTTTTTCTATGCGATTATTTACGGTTATAATTTTTTGCACATTAGCATTACAAACAATATCTACGCCAAGGTCATTCATCTCTTTTTCTAGTGCATCAATAATAGTCTGAGAATTATGCGAAATAGGAAAAACTCTAGTTCCATCAGGATAATGAGTTTCTACACCAATGTCATCAAAAAACTCTCTTAATCTCTGCCAATCAAATTTTTCCAAAGCAGTAGTCATAAATCTACCGTTTTTACCAAAAGCAGATATAAAATTTTCATTTAACAAAGTGTTTGTAAGATTACATTTGCCGCCACCAGTTGCCTTTAATTTCATAGCTATTTTTGGCATTTTTTCTAAAATTAAAACTTTTTTACTCTCTCTAGCGGCACTAATTCCAGCAATTATTCCAGAAGCTCCGGCACCAATTATTATCAAATCATATTTATTGTCTCTAATACTATTTTCCAAACGATCCAGAAATTATACTTAAAAATTCATCTTTTGTTTTTTTCTCTTTTATAAAAATCCCACGAAGTGCTGATGTTACAGTTGAAGAACATATTTTTTCAACTCCTCTCATCTCCATACACATATGTCTTGCATCTAAAACTACCGCTATCCCTTTTGGAGATATTGCCTCATTTATAGTATCTGCTATCTGCTCCGTTAGTTGTTCTTGAATTTGAAGTCGTCTAGCAAATACATTAACAACTCTAGGAATTTTTGACAAACCAACAACCTTGCCATTTGGAATATAAGCAACATGCGCTTTTCCAATAATTGGCAACATATGATGTTCACACATTGAATAAAATTCAATATCTTTTACTACTACCATCTCATTGTTTGAGCTTGTAAAAAGTGCTGATTTTAATATTTCATGCGGATCTTGCTTATATCCGCTACACATAAATTCCCAAGCTTTTTTTACTCTTTTTGGAGTATCTATAAGCCCTTCTCTTGAAGGATCTTCTCCTATATGATTTAACATATTTTTAATTGATTGTTCCATACTTATCCAATATAATATTTTTGAAATTATACCAAATTTCACTTTAGTTCAGTATATTGCTAACATTTATTATGTATGGTATTAGTTATATTTTTACTTACTTTATTTGATAACTCAATATCTTTTGCGAAACTTTCAAATTTTAAAATACTATTTTTAATAGCTTCTATGATAATATTTGCATCTTTTATATTATGCTTTTTTGCTAGTTCCAAAAGATGCTTAATAGTTGGATTTTCCCCTTCTCCTGCGTACATGGTACTATGCTCACCACCTGGTCCATTTGAAAATGTAATATCATAAGCAGGGGCAAACTTCCAATTATTATTTTCATCTAGCAAATATGAAAAGTTTTTAGCATGATCATCACGATTGTGAACAAATAAATTAAAACAAGCTAATTTAAAAACTTTCAATTGCTCCTTAATATCTTTTGTGAGATGTAAGGTTAATGCTAAAATATCATCATAATCTAAAGATGGATATCTAAAGTCACTATGAATTAAACCACTAAGAGAATGGATATGCACCCTTTTATCTTTAATTCTATCAAATCTTTTTATTGCAAAGTAAGAATTTTTAGCACCTTTTAAAAGTGTAGTTTGAGGCATATAAATACCTGCGTCTTTAGCTAAAAGCGAATAAATATATTCAATTTTACCTGCTTCTTCTAAATCTGATGACGAATTAAATTTTACAAGCCAATGGCTAAATCCATCTTTTAAAGTACTTGCTCCATGAATAATATTTTTTTGCTTTTCATCTAATTGTATCATTGCTTTTGGTCTTGCCCCCGCAGATGAACCATTTAAAAGTAAAAGTTCATCCACTATATCACTGCTACCTTTTAAAATATTTTGAGAAGTTAAAGCCAAATCATCTAAAATTATATTTTCATCTTTACTATTTCTTAATTCATATTGTGGCTCATAAATTAATGCTCCCATACCAAAATTACCAATATAATTTAATCTATCCAATTGCGTTACTAAAATTGGATTTATATTAATATTTCTAAAATGTCTATCCATCAAAAGTTTTCCCCAACCATCAGGCAAACTATCATTAAATACGCCCCAAAGTCCATCAAAAATTGTATCTTTGCAAGTTATTATTCCACTCTTTAATGGTAGTTTATAAGGAGATATTTCAATACCTGTAGCTAAAAACTCTTTTTCATATTCAAAATATATTTTTTTATCTTTATAAGCTAAAATTCCTACTTTTCTTTTGGTATTAGTGTTTAAATATACATCAATAGCTTTTATATTCATTTGATAGTTCCTTTTTTAGGAATTTTAAATTTTTTTGTATTAATAAGTTTATCCATAGAGGTTATTGCTGGTTGTTCAATTTTGCAAATATTAATAAATTCATTTAAACAATCTAATATTACAGCTAATTTCAAAAGTGATTTTAAAGATATTTGTCCACTTTTTTCAAATCTTTTTAAACTACCAAGACTTACTCCACTTCTTGAAGATAATCCATCCTGTGTAAAGCCAAGAAGTAATCTTTTTTGTTTAAAATTATTTTTTAGTATATCTTGCACATTATTTGAAGTTTGTATAAAATCTAACATATTGCCTCTTTGCTGTTTTAATTATAACTTATAGATAATATTTTAGCTAATTAAATATTAATATAAGAAATATTAGTAAAAAATTTAGTTCAGTATATTTCCAATATTTAATGATGGAAGCATAACAGCTAAAACAATCCATAGAGTAAAAGCAGATAAAATCAGTATAAATAAAGGACCAATAGTGCTTGAAAAATATTTTATTTTTTCATCCAATCTAAGGGAATAAATATCTGTAATATTTATTAAAATATCTGGCAAAGTATTAGTTTCTTGTGCTGTATGCAAAAGTCTTATTGTAAGATTGTCAAATAATTTTGTTTTTTTAAATGCTTCTGATATGGCAGAACCATTTTTAATAGCATTGACTATTTGATTTAAATGATATAAAATATATTTATTGTCAATTATAATCATAGTATTTTTAAGTGCTGTTTGAAATTGATAGTTTGATTTCACAAGCATACCAAGAGATAGAAAAAATCTATACAATATAAAATTGCAATAAAGTTTGCTAACAAGCGGTATATGTAAAGCTATAAATTTATCGAATATAATTTTATTTCTTATATAAATATATTTTAAGACAACAATAGCAAATCCAAAAAAGAAAAAAATCATAAGATAATATTTTTCTACAAAATTTTTTACAAAAAGTAATGCTTTTGTAGCAAATGGTAAATTTGAACCAAAATGAGAAAATATATGTTCAAATTGCGGTATAACAAAATTAAAAATTATTCCAACTGATATAAATAAAGTAACAATTAAAATTATAGGATATGTAAGTGCGGATACAAATTGTTTTTTTGATTTTTGATTTTCTATAAGTATTTTTGATAGTATATTTATACTATTTTTTATATCTCCATTTTCAATACCTAACTGAAAAAACAATATAGGCAAATCTTTTATATAATCTTTATGTTTTTTTAAAGCCTTATGAATTGGTTGTGCATTTTCTAAAGCATCTTGAATAGTTATTAAAACTTCTTGAATTTTTTTATCTTTATTTCCTTGCAGTAAAATATCAATACTTTGATCAAGAGATAAGTTTGTATTTAAAATAATGCTTAATTCTTTAAAAAGATCTACAACCTCATCATATGAAGAAAGTGAGATATTAAAATAATCTTTTAAATTTTTTATTTGTTTAATTTTAATAATATTTTTTGGGAATGTTTCTGGCTCATCTCTTTTATATATCTTGTTTTTAATCTGATTATTTTCTTGATAAAAAATTCTTAACTTCATAAAGTATTATATCTAATTTGAGTACAATGTTTTTATGGATAATTACGAATATACACAAATTTTAAAACAATTAAATATAAAACTTGGAAATATAAAATCTATTTTAAAGCCAAATGAATGTCAACAAAGACTTGATGAAATAACAAACATAGAACAAGAGCCAGAATTTTGGAATGATATAGAAAAAGCCACAAAAGTAGGTCAAGAGAAAAATAGACTTCTTAGTAAATTAAGTAAGTTTAAAAAAGCGAATGAAACATTGGTTGATGCAAGTGAGCTTTATGAGATGGCTGTCGAAGAAAAAGATGATGAAACTATTGAGACACTTTTTAATGAAGCCTCGCAACTAGAAGAGATGATTAAAAAAACAGAAGTTGAAGTTATGCTAAGTGGCGATGATGACAGTAGCAATGCAATAGTTACAATTCATCCTGGAGCTGGAGGGACTGAGTCGTGTGATTGGGCAAATATGCTTTATCGTATGTATCTTAGATGGGCAGAGAATAAGGATTTTAAAATTGAAATTTTAGATTATCAAGTTGGTGATGAAGCGGGTATAAAAGATGTAAGTTTTATAGTAAGTGGCATCAATGCTTATGGTTATTTGAAAACTGAAAATGGTATCCATAGACTTGTGCGGATTAGTCCATTTGATTCAAATGCAAAACGACATACTTCTTTTGCTTCTGTTATGGTTTCTCCTGAAGTCGATGATAATATTGATATAGAAATAGAAGATAAAGATATAAGAATTGATACATATAGGGCAAGTGGTGCTGGCGGGCAACATGTAAATAAAACAGAATCAGCGATACGAATTACACATATTGAAACAAATGTTGTGGTTCAATGTCAAAATGATAGAAGTCAGCATAAAAATAAATCAAGTGCTATGAAAATGTTAAAATCAAGACTTTATGAGCTAGAACTTGAAAAACAAAAAGCTGACAAAAGCGGTGTTTCTAAAAGCGAAATTGGCTGGGGTCATCAAATAAGAAGTTATGTTATGCAACCATATCAGCAAGTAAAAGATACAAGAAGTAATATCGGCTATTCAAATATCGATGGTATTTTAGATGGCGATATAGACAAAATGATTGAGGATGTTTTAGTTTCTCAAAATAAATAAAATATAACTTAATAACGCTTTGCTTTAAGCATATTTTAATCTAGTTTCGTGCTATAATAGTGATAAGAAAATAATGTGGGGGTACGAATGATGAGGATTTCACATATTTAGTATTGTTAAAGTTTAATGATAAAAATTTCACTACAAAGTGAAAACTTAAATAAGAGTTTTATTTAAGATTTATAAAAAAAGAGAGGTTCACTTTTGAATCTCTTTTTTTTATATTAACCTATTGTTTAACCATTGTCTTCATCCTCTTCTTTATATTTTGGATGAGTTAATACAAAATAATGTAGTAGATAAGTTACATCTAAAGCAGACCAAGAAAATTGTTTTTTTAATTGTTTTTTCCCAAAATTTTATTCAATATGGTCATGACAATATGAAACAATCATATCAATCCTTTTTTTTAAAGGAGCTTCATTGTAAGTAAAAACAAAATGAGGAAAAAATTTGTCTTCATCGGGAATTTTAATACTCCAGTCATTTTTATAAAATTTTATTAAAAATAAGATTTGTAAATCATTCCATTCTTTATGTTCTTCTAATTGTTCACGATTAAAATCTTTATAACCTATGCTTCTATATTTTTTTACCATTTTTGAGATAATTTTATTTAAAATACCGCCTTTTACTTTATCAATATTTAATGGAAGTTTTAAATTGTTTGGATTTGATTTATCATAATGATAAATACCCTTGGTAAGTTTTGTGTTTTGAAAACTTTTTTTACTTTTTCTTGCTATATTACATGACATATTTATTACTTCCTAATTTTCTTTAAAGCTTGGATTTAATTTTATCAATACCAAATCAGCCAATATATTTCCAACAAGAGTTAAAAATGCACCAATTATTAGTATCCCCATAATAACAGGGTAGTCTCTGCTTAAAGCACTTTGAAAAAACAACAGCCCCATACCATCAATACCAAATATATTTTCAAGTATAACGCTACCTCCAATAATTCCAGGTAAACTAAGTCCAAGCAAAGTAATGACAGGAGGATACAAGTTTGGCAAAATATAAAATCTTAATATTTGTTTTTTTGTTAATCCTCTAGCTTTTGCAAAAAACATATAGTCACTTTTTAAAATCTCTATTGTAAGTGAGCGAATATATAAGGTCAAACTGCCAATTCCACCAAATATAATAATAAAAATAGGCAAAATCAAATGCCAAGCAGTATCGAGATAATATAACATAGTACCTTTATCTAAATCATTGCTATGTACCCCTGATATAGGTAAGATTTCTAAATTTACAGAAAATATTAAAACACCCATAAGAGCAAGATAAAAAGATGGTGCAGAAAAACTTAGAATAGATAGCTGACCAACAAATTTATCAAAAAATTTATTTTTATTTAAAGCTGCTTTTATTCCTAAAAAAAGTGAAAGAATAAAAATAAAAAACATACTTATAATATTTATAGTTAGAGTAATTGGAAGCCTGCTTATAATCTCATTTTTAACCATTTCTCCACTACTAAAAGAGATACCAAAATCTAATTGCAAAACATTAAAAATCCAAGAAAAAAATTGTATATACAAAGGCTTATCAAGCCCATATATTTGTTTTAAATGTTCAATATTTTCTTGAGTAATATTTGGATTTAATTCCCCACTTGCGAAAAAACTATTTGGTGCTAAATTTATAGCGATAAATGAAATTGAACTAATAATAAATAACATAACAATAAGATATAATAGTTTTCTAAAAAATATTTGCATAAGGACATTATACCAAAAATGATTGGAATTGATATAGTTGAAATCTTTCGAATTGAAAAAATGATAAATAGATTTGGCAATAAAGCGTTAAAAAAATTTTTATCTCAAAAAGAAATAAATTTAGCAAAAAAATCAGCGACAAAAGCAGGGTTTTGGGCGGCAAAAGAAGCGGCAAGTAAAGCAATTGGTACAGGAATTGGTAAAGACTGTAATTTTTCTGATATAAAAATATCAAAAACAAAAACTGGTCAGCCTATCATAAAATATAAAAAGAAAATAAGAAAAAAATTCAAAATTCAAAATTCTAGCTTAAGTATTACACACGATGGTGGATTTGCTATTGCAGTTGTGGTTGTTACTATTTACTCATAAAAATTATAAATTTTTTTAGTAAATTTTCATTTAATTCGCCCTTCATTTCATTTCGCATAATATTAAATGCTTCAAACGATTTCATTGCATCTTTATATGCTCTTTTTGTAGTAAGTGCATCAAAAATATCTACTATTGAAAGAATTTGAGCAAAAATACAAATTTCATCTTTTTTGAGTCCGTATGGGTATCCAGAACCATCTAGCTTTTCGTGATGTTGGGCTACTGCATCCAACAAAAAGGAATCTGTTTCTTTAGCGTCTTTTAATAATTCTACACCATACAAAGGATGTTTTTTAATAGTTTCAAACTCTTCATTAGTTAATCTTCCATTTTTTCTTATAATATTAGCAGATATTTTTCTTTTTCCCATATCGTGCATCATTCCTGCCATACCCAAAATCTTTAATTGTTTTTCATTAAAATTCAAATATGTTCCAAAGCCAAGTGCATAAGTTGATACATTTACGCAGTGAGTATATGTGTAATAATCATAAGTTGTAACTTTAAGCATAGCTTTTATAGCTTTTGGATCATTCAATAATAAATGTACCGTATTATTAACCGAATCACTTGCTTTTTGTATTTTTTGTTCGCTAAAATCTCCTTCAAGCAAATCATTCATAACATCAGAAGCTATTCCGTGCATAATGTCAAGCTTTATTATAACAGGCGTATTTTCATCATCTATTATTTTTGCAAGATACTTTTGCATATCTACTTCATATTGTTCTTTGTTTTTTTTAAGTACATAAATATCTTTAATATTATTTTCTTTTATAAAGCGTTCTATTTTTTTTGTGTATTTTGCATTAGCATCTATAAGAATATCAACTATCCCCTCTTTTTTAGGGTAATATATTGGATAAGCATAAACATGTTCAAGCTCTAAGGTTCTTAATTGAACACGACTAAACTTTATTTTTTTTATATTATCTGATGCCAAGCAATTTCCTTTTTTATATTATTTAAATGATAGTATAATTTTAATTAAATTACAAAATTATAAAATTATAATCCTGGTGCTTTCCACATAGAAGTGGTTATATTTTTATC
>JAOZVJ010000074.1 GCA_029938215.1 Arcobacteraceae bacterium
AAACAAATAAAGGCTTCATATTTTGATGTTCTCTAATAATATCCACTTTAGTATGTAGGTCCTCTTCTATTTGTTCTTTAATAGCAACCATATCAAATAGTTTAGGTGGCATTTTTACAAATATATCTATATCACTATCTTTAGTTGCCTCATTTCTTGCATAGCTACCAAATAGTCCTATTTGTTCAATGCTATACTTGTCTTGAAATTCTTTATAATGATTTTTCAGATAATTTAGTATATTTGCTTTATTCATAACTGCATTATAACTTATTAGACTAAATAATACTATTAAAGTTATTAGATTATAAATTGGTGGAGGCGTCCAGAATTGAACTGGAGTCTTAAAACAACTATTATTTGCGTCTACATGTTTAGAGAGGTTGAAAAATTTCACTTTATAACAACTCAACCTGCAAAGGCTATTATAAAGCTAAGATCAAAAATGTCTCAATTTGGAGCAATCAATTCCAAAAAGATAATCTATCTGGGGTTGAGTCTCCAATGCCTATGATAGATAGAATCTCATAGTGGAAACCTCCAAAGTCTCTACCCAATTAAGGGGAGTCTTTTATCTATGCGGCGTGAACCACAGCAGGAGCGTAATTTGTATTATTTGCGTCTAAAAATTTTGAATTTATTAAGGGTAATTCAAGCCCACATGCAACAAATCCTCACTGTTCTAATCGATACCAAGTCGCCCCCGATATCTTAAAGATTTAAGAAATTTATTTCGTACATTATAGCATATTTTTAGTATAATGACAAATGAATTATTTAGACTTAGATTACAAACATACTTGGCATCCTTATAATGCACTTCCATCTAAAAGCAAAATTTTGCCAGTCAAAAAAACTTTTGAACAAACTATTGTTTTGGAAGATGGTCGAAAATTAACAGATGCTATGAGTTCATGGTGGAGTGCAATTCATGGATATAATCATCCTGTTTTATTAAAAGCTCTTAAAAATCAAGCAAATATTATGCCTCATATGATGTTTGGCGGTTTGACAAATAAGCCAGCTGCTAAACTTTGTAAAAAAATAGCAGACCTTACAAAACTTCCTAGTGTCTTTTTATGTGATAGTGGGTCTGTTAGTGTTGAAGTTGCCTTAAAAACAGCAATACTTTATCAAAAAGCAAAAGAGAAAAAATACAAAAATAAGTCTGTTTCTAAATTTATATCACTAAACAACGCATATCATGGAGATACTCTTGGGTGTATGGGAGTATGTGACCCTAAAAATAGTATGCATTCTTTATATGGTGATTATTTGCCAAAAAATATTTTCACTAGTATTTGGAATTTAGAAGATACGATTAACAAATACCATAAAGAAGTAGCCGGAGTAATCATAGAGCCAATAGTTCAAGGTGCTGGCGGTATGAAAATACATAGTCCAAAATATCTTAAAATTGCAAGAAAACTTTGTACAAAGTATGATTTGATTTTAATTGTTGATGAGATAGCTACTGGATTTGGTCATACAGGAAAAATGTGGGGTTGCAATTGGGCTAATATAACTCCTGATATTATGACTATTGGAAAAAGTTTGACAGGTGGTATGATGTCATTGGCGGCTATGGCAACCACTAAAAATATTAGCGATACAATCTCAAAAAGTAAAATTGGTGTGCTTATGCATGGACCTACTTTTATGGGTAATGCTTTAGCTTGTGCTGTTGCAAATGCTAATATAGCTTTACTTCTTGGTTCATCTTGGAAAAAAAAAGTAAAAAATATCGAATCTATTTTTAAAAAAGAACTATATCCTCTTATAAATCTCAATATAGTAAAAGATGTAAGATGTATAGGTGCTATTGGCGTAGTAGAATTAAAAAGTGACAAATATGCTCAAATCTTGCAAGACTATTGTGTAGAGCAAGGAGTTTGGATACGACCTTTTGGAAAATTGCTTTATAGTATAGTCGCATACACAATTAGCAATAAAGAATTAAAAAAGATTACAAGTGCGATAAAAATAAGTATAAATAAAATTTCTTCGGAGAGTATAAATGCAAAAACAAAATAAAAAAGGTATTTTAATAATAGGAGCTGGCGGAGTTAGTGCTGTAGCTACTATGAAATGTGCAATGAATTTGGATACATTTGAAAAGATTACTTTGGCTAGTAGAACTTTATCAAAATGTGAAAATATACAAAAAAATATAAAAAATAAAATTAATATAAAAATAAATGTTGATCAAATTGATGCTGACAAGACAAATGACTTGATTGAGCTTATTAAAAAATTAAATCCAAAGGTAGTTTTAAATGTTGCATTGCCATATCAGGATTTAACTATTATGGATGCTTGCAGTGCTACAGGAACTCATTATATAGACACGGCAAACTATGAGCATCCTGATGTTGCTAAATTTGAATATAAAGAACAATGGGCAAAAAATGATGATTTTGAAAAACAAAACTTAACCGCACTTCTTGGAAGTGGATTTGATCCGGGAGTTACTGGTGTATTTGTAGCTTATGCTCAACAAAATTTATTTGATACTATTGAATATATTGATATTATGGATTGTAATGCTGGAGATCATGGATATCCTTTTGCTACTAATTTTAATCCAGAAATAAATTTAAGAGAAGTAAGTGCAAATGGAAGATATTGGGAAGATGGAAAATGGATCGAAACCAAACCACTTGAAATAAAAGTTGATTGGGATTATCCTGAAATTGGCATAAAACCATCTTATTTGCTTTATCATGAGGAGCTAGAATCTCTTAGCAAAAATATCAAAGGCTTAAAAAGAATTAGATTTTTTATGACATTTGGTGATGCTTACATACAACATATGAATTGTCTTCAAAATGTAGGAATGTTAGGTATTAAAGAAGTTGAGCATAAGGGGCAAAAAATAGTTCCGATAGAATTTTTATCGACATTATTACCAGACCCTGCAAGTTTGGGTGAAAGAACAGTTGGACAGACAAATATTGGCTGTGTAATTGAAGGAATAAAAAATGGAAAAAGAAAAAAAGTTTACATTTACCAAATTTGCGACCATCAAGAAGCCTTTAAAGAAACATGTGCACAGTGTGTGAGTTACACCACAGGAGTTCCTGCAATGATAGGTACGAAATTGGTTTATAATGAAACTTGGGATTTAAAAGGCACTAGAAATATAGAAGAGTATGAAGCACAGCCGTTTATGGATGAGCTTATGGCTCAAGGGCTTCCTTGGAAAATAAAAGAGATGGAAATAAATTAAAAGTTAAAGGAATAAAAAAATGCAAAAATATGAATGTGAAGTTTGCAGTTATATTTATGACCCCGAAATTGGAGATGAAGACAATGGAATTTCAGCAGGAACTGCTTTTGAAAATTTACCAAAAGATTGGGTTTGTCCTGATTGTGGAGTAGGTAAAGATGAGTTTATAATAATTGAAAAATAAAATTTCTAAAATAAAATCAGTACTTTCTCAAATACAAACACCTTGTTATGTATGTGAAGAAGAACTTTTAGAGCAAAATTTAAAATTACTTAAACATGTACAAGATAAAAGTGGAGCTAAAATTTTATTAGCACTTAAAGGTTTTGCTTTTAGTCCTTTACTTTCGCTTGTATCAAAATATCTGCAAGGTTGTTGCGCTAGTGGACTATATGAAGCAAGATATGCAAAAGAATTTGTAGGCAAAGAAGTACATACTTATAGTCCAGCTTTCAAAGATGATGAATTTGATGAAATATGCGATATATCAAATCATATCATTTTTAATAGTTTTTCACAATTAGAACATTTTAAAAATAAAATAAAATTTCATAATAGTATTGGGCTTAGAATCAATCCAGAAGTTTCAAGTGTAAAAGTTGATATTTATAATCCTTGTGGAATTTATAGTCGACTTGGAATTACATATCAAGAATTTAAAAAAAATATATCTATCAGTTCTTCTGCTTTTTCTTTTGTTGATGGTTTACATTTTCATGCACTTTGTGAACAAAATGCCAATGATTTAGAGTTGGTTTTAAATAAATTTGAACATAATTTTAAAAAATATTTTAAAAATCTAAAATGGATAAATTTCGGTGGTGGTCATCATATCACAAGAAACAACTATGATGTAAAAAAATTAATACAAATCATAAAAAAATTTAAAACAAAATATCCACATCTTGATATATATTTAGAACCTGGGGAAGCTGTAGGATGGCAAACTGGAACGCTAGTTGCAACAGTGCTAGATATAGTTCATAACAATATAAATATAGCTATATTAGACACAAGCGCAGAAGCACATATGCCAGATACTCTTTCTATGCCCTACACTCCTGAAGTTAGAAATGCTAAAATCATAAAAAATTCAAAGATAAAAAATAAAGATAAAAAATTAAATTATCGTTTAGCTGGAAATACTTGTCTAGCAGGTGATATTATCGGAGATTATTCATTTCAAAAAAAATTAAAAATAGGTGATAAAATTATCTTTGAAGATATGATACACTATACAATAGTAAAAAATACCACTTTCAATGGTATAAAACTTCCGAATTTGTCTGTATTAAAAAAAGATGGCACATACGAGGTTGTTAAAAAATTTGGTTACAATGAATATAAAAATAGGAATTAAAAAATGATTAAATCACAAAAACAAACACCACTTTTTGATGCGATGAAATCATATCATAAAAAAAAGGTTATTCCTTTTGATGTACCTGGTCATAAAAGTGGTCAGGGTCTTGCAGAATTTACAGATTATTTTGGCAAAACTATTATGGAAATTGACATAAACTCAAGCAAACCATTAGATAACTTATCAAATCCTATTGGCGTAATTAAAGATGCTGAAAAACTTATGGCTGATTTATTTTGTGCTCAAAATGCATATTTTCTTGTAAATGGAACAACCTCAGGTATTCAAGCTATGATTATGTCTGCGTGTAATCCTGGGGATAAAATTATATTATCCAGAAATGTACACAGAAGTGCAATAAACGGTTTAATTTTAGCAGATGCTATTCCTGCCTATATAGAACCTGAAATAAATAATAAAATAGGTATTACTCTTAATATATCTGTCCAAAAAGTTGAAAAAACAATTATAGAAAATCCAGATGCAAAAGCAATTCTTATAACAAATCCAACATACTATGGATTTGTTCCTGATTTAAAAAAAATAGTAGAACTTGCTCACAAACATAATATCGCTGTACTTGTTGATGAAGCACATGGAACTCATTTCGATTTTCACAATTCATTTCCAATATCAGCTATGAAAGCCGGAGCTGATATGAGTACTCTTAGTTTTCATAAAACTGGTGGTTCTTTAACGCAAAGTTCTGTTTTGCTTGCTAACAATGGATTAATAAGTAATGCCTATGTAAAAACTGTACTAAATCTTACACAAACCACAAGTGCATCTTATTTACTTATGTCAAGCCTAGATGTTGCAAGAAAAAATTTAGCACTCAATGGAAAAACACAATTTAACAGAATTTTAAGTTTAACACAAAATGCTAGAGATGAAATAAATGCCATAAATGGACTTAGCTCATTTGGTAAAGAATTAGTTGGAAAAAACGGCGCATTTGGTTTTGATGAAACAAAACTTTCTATAAAAGTAAATGAGATAGGACTTACTGGGCTTGAGGCTTATGATATTTTAAGAGATAAATATAATATTCAAATGGAATTTGGAGATGCTTATAACATCCTTGCCGTAATAAGCATTGGGGATACACAAAAAAATATTCAAAAACTTTTGAAAGCATTAAAAGATATAGCAAATAAAAATAAAAAAGAACCTATTATTTTAAACAAAATTAATTTACATAATCCAGAAGTAATAGTATCGCCAAGAGATGCTTTTTATAGTCATAAACGACTTAAAAAACTTGAAGATTGCCAAGGAGATGTAAGTGCTGAATTTATTATGGCGTACCCGCCTGGTATCCCAATAGTAACTCCTGGGGAACGCATAAACAAAGAGATAATTGAGCATATTCAGTTTTTAAAAAGTCAAAATAGTATGCTAACAGGAACAGAAGATGCTTATGTAAACAATATCAATGTATTAGGATTTTAGGAGAAATTAAAATGAAAAAAAATATAAATACTTTTTTGGAATTTGACAAAAAATACAAAAAATCTACAGCCGTACTTTTTGGAGCACCATTTGATGGTACAACCTCTTTTAAACCAGGTGCTAGATTTGCACCTAGTGCTATGAGAGAAGATAGTTATGCATTAGAAAGCTATAGTCCATATCTTGATAAGGATTTGAAAGAATTAAATTTATTTGATGCTGGAGATTTGGAATTGCCATTTGGAGATAAAAAAAAGACTTTAAAAAAAATAGAAAAATTTGTTAGCAAAATTGTTAAAGACAACAAAAAACCAATTATGATAGGAGGCGAACATCTAGTATCTTTAGCTTGTATTAAGGCTTTGACAAAAAAATATGATGATTTGCATATTATACATTTTGATGCACATACTGATTTAAGAAATGATTATTTAGGTGAAAAATTAAGTCATGCAACTGTTATGCGAAGAATTCATAACATAGTAGGCGATGATAAAATTTATCAATTTTGTATTAGGTCAGGACTAAAAGAGGAATTTGAATGGGCAAAAAAACATACACATCTTGAAAAATTCACAGCCAATACTCTAAATAGTACAATAGAAAAACTCAAAAATAAACCTGTATATTTAACTATAGATCTTGATGTGCTAGATCCTTCAGTTTTTAGTGGTACAGGAACGCCTGAAGCTGGCGGAATAAGTTTTTCTTACCTTATGTCTTGCATATATGCGATAAAAGAACTAAATAATATCGTTGGATTTGATTTGGTTGAATTATCTCCAAAATATGATCAAAGTGGAGTATCAACGGCAACTGCCTGTAAAATTTTAAGAGAACTTACTTTGGTGGCAATTTAAAGAATTTTTAGTTACAATAATTAGAAATTTACGAAAGAAGCAAAATGAAAAATTTTATTAAATTCTTGATTTTTATTATATATTTTTTTTCTTTTTTAAATGCAAATGAAAAAAATAATTTAGCAACACAAAAAAATATAAAGAATAGTATTTTACAAAAAATATTAACAACTGAAGAAAAAGAATATCTAAAAACAATAAAAACAATAAAAATGTGCAACAATCCAAATTGGAAACCTATTGAGTTTTTAAAAAAAGATAATTCAAACAAAGCTTATGGAATTGCTATAGATACTTTGCATATTCTTGAAAAAAAATTAAATATACAATTTCAACATATTCAAACAAAAAACTGGACACAATCTCAACAATTTTTAAAAGATAAAAAATGTGATATTTTACCAGCCGCCATTAAAACTAAAAAACGAGAAAAATATGCAATCTTTACAAAACCTTATTTGATTTATAAATTAGCAATAATTACAAAAGACGATAAACCTTTTGTATCTAATCTTGACAGCATAAAAGATAAATCCATATCAAGAAAAAAAAATACTGGGCTTATTCATAAACTAAAAAGAAAATATCCAAATATAAATATTATTGAAACAAAAAACTATCTTGATTCTATACAGAAAGTTTCAACAGGAGAAGCTTATTATACTATTGCAACTTTACCTGTTATTTCTTACTATATAAATCAATTTGCTTTAAGTAATATTCATATTGCAGGATATACCAATATGACTTATAATTTATCAATAGCAGTACGAAATGATAAACCAATTTTAATGTCTATTTTAGACAAAACTTTAAAAACAATATCACAAAAAGAACATAAAAACATAAGTAGTAAATGGTCAAATATAAAAATAAAAGAAGAATTTAATTATTCATATTTACAAAATGCTTTAATTGTTATATTTATAATTGGATTTTTAATGGTTTTTAAACAATATATTTTAAAAAAACAAAATAAAAATTTAAAAATTATGGTTGATGAACAAACCAAAGAATTAAAAGAAATAAATGAGAATTTAGAACAAAAAATTATCATAGAAGTTGAAAAAAGCAACAAAAGAGAAAAGCAAATATTCGAATCAAGAAAAATGGCACAAATGGGAGAAATGATAGGAAATATTGCCCATCAATGGAGACAGCCTCTAAGTGTAATAAGTACAGCAACTAGTGGAATGGAAATAGAAAAAGAACATAATCTTCTTACTGATAAAAAATTTACAAATTATTGCAATATTATCCTAAAAAATACTGAACACTTATCTCAAACCATTGAAACTTTTAGAAATTTTATTAAAGAAAAAAAAGAAAATAAGAAAATAATTATACAAGAAAGAATAGATGTGGCTTTACAAATTTGTAAAGCATCTTTGCAAAGCAATCAAATAAATTTAATCAACGAAATAAACTATAAAAATCCAATTGAACATACTATTATAATTGGCGAATTATCCCAAGTAATTATAAATATAATAAATAATGCAAAAGATATTTTAAAAGAAAAAAAAATAAAAAATCCATGGATTAAGATAAATTTAAAGCAAAATAACGAAACTTTACAAAAAACAAAACAAAATAAGGTTATCATTACAATTGAAGATAATGGTGGTGGAATACCAGATGCCAATCTTAAAAAAATTTTTGAGCCATATTTCACAACAAAACATCAAAGTCAAGGTACGGGACTAGGACTTCATATGAGTTATAAAATAATAACAGAAAGTTTAAATGGTAAATTTTTTGTAAAAAATACACTTAATGGTGCTAAGTTTTTTATAGAATTTCCAGTAAAAAAAGGAAGAAGGAAAAAATAATGGGACAAAATAGAAATATTATTAATGATGAGTTTAAAGATAATGAAGAAATAGATACAAATATAAACACAAAACATAAACGCGATAATTTTGATAGAAAAAGAAAAAAGATGAAGGAAAAAGATAATAAAATTCAAATATGGGTAAAAAAAGAAACTCTTGAATATGAAAAGGAACTTACAAAACTTCAAATTGAACTTTTAAAATTTCAAAATTATGTAAAAGACAAGGGATTAAAAGTTCTTATGATTTTTGAAGGTCGTGATGCTGCTGGAAAAGGTGGTACTATAAAAAG
>JAOZVJ010000075.1 GCA_029938215.1 Arcobacteraceae bacterium
AGCATTTTTTGCTTGTTTTATGGTGTATGAGCCTATTTTAAACTGGATGATGATACCTGTTGAAGCTGTTTTGCCAGAAGGTTCTCAAATGGTTGCTATTGAAGTGCAAGAGACATTTTTTACAGCTCTTAAAGTTGCTTTTTTTAGTGGATTTTTAGTTTCACTTCCTATTATATTTTGGCAATTATGGCTATTTGTTTCTCCAGGACTTTATGATAATGAAAAAAAATATGTATTTCCATTTGTATTTTTTGCTACTTTAATGTTTCTAATAGGTGCTTCTTTTGCATATTATGTTGTTGTTCCATTTGGATTTACTTTTTTAATCAACTTTGGTAGCACAGTAGTAACTGTTATGCCAAGTATTGGAAAATATGTAGGATTTTTTACAAAACTTCTTTTTGGATTTGGTGTAGCATTTGAGCTTCCTGTAATCACATTTTTTCTTGCTATGATAGGGCTTGTGGATGATAGAATGCTAAAAGACTTTTTTAAGTATGCAATTATTCTTATATTTGTTTTATCAGCACTTTTAACACCTCCAGATGTTATAACACAATTTTTAATGGCAGGACCACTTATACTTCTATATGGTGTTTCAATAATGATTGCCAAAACATTTAATCCAGCAAAAGATGAAGACGAAGAAAATGATATCGAAGATGAAGAAGAGGATGACTAACACTTCAACTTATGATTACAATTTACCAAAAGAACTTATAGCTTACAAGCCAGCTTATCCAGCTTCAAGTGCTAAGCTTTTGGTATATAATAAAGCTACAGATACAATTATACACACAACTTATGAAAATATCTTAGACTTTATACCAAATAACACTTCAATAATTTTCAATGACACAAAAGTTATAAAAGCAAGAATTTTTGGAGTTAAGCAAACAGGCGGAAAAATCGAACTGCTTTTTAATAAACCAATTCAAAACAATACTTATCTTTGCTACATAAAAGGAAAAGTGCATATTGGCTCAATATTATCATTTGAGTATGATTTAAAGTGTAAAGTTTTGGAACTTCTTGATGATGGGAGTAGGGTGGTGTCATTTGAAAAAGATGGCGAAGCATTGGATTTCTTGTCTTTGGTAGATATTTTTAATAAAATAGGACATATTCCATTACCTCCATATATAGCAAGAAAAGATGAAAAAGCAGATAGTACTGATTATCAGACATTATTTGCCAAAAATTACGGAGCAGTAGCGGCGCCTACTGCTTCTTTGCATTTTACAAAAGAATTATTATCAAATTTAAAATCAAAATATGAAACTTCATATTTAACTTTGCATGTTGGAGCAGGAACTTTTAAGCCAGTAGAGGTAGAAAATATCCTAGATCATCCAATGCATAGTGAATATTTTGAGATAGAAAAAGAAACTCAAGATATCATAGATAGCGATAAAAAAATATTAGCAGTAGGGACAACAGTCACTAGAACTATTGAATACTATCATAGAACAAAAAAAACAAAAGGTGAAGCCGATATATTTTTACATCCTTTAAATAAGCCGCAAAGAGTAGAATATTTGCTTACAAATTTTCATTTTCCTAAATCTACACTTATTATGCTTGTAGCTTCTTTTTTAGGAGTTGATAAAACTTTAGAGATTTATCAAGAAGCAATTAAAAATAAATATAGGTTTTATTCTTATGGCGATGGGATGTTGATAGTTTAAGCTTAAAAGTAGTAGCTATATGATATAGTTTGGAAATTATAGTTTCCAATACTAATTAATATTAGGACTTACATATGAAATACCCAATAGACTTTGAAGATACCTTTGAAGATACTCTGTTGTTTTGGCTGACAAGATTTATAAGAAACAAAATAACTTCACTTTCAAACAGACAAGTAACAAACAAAGACAGGCTTGCACAAATAATCAAAGAACTAATTCAAGGATATAAAACAATCAGTGAACTAAAAGTAGTTGTAAAAGAATTACGAAATATAGGCATAAATAGTATTCATGTTTATTTTATTCCATTGGAAAAATTATATAAATTTCTTAGTATTTATGGTGCTGCTTCTATGAAAGAGATTGATGAAGAGTTGCTAAGTGATTTTTTAGCATCTGAAACTAGCAATTTATCAGATGCTACTAAAAAAAACTACCGTATATCCCTAATCTCTTTCTTTGGATATATAGACAAACAAAATAAAGAAGAAAACGGCAATACCTATAGATATGGAGTAGAATTAAAAAACTGGGGCGGTCTTGGAGGTAAAAGCGGTCAAAAGTTGCCATCTTATATGCACAAAGATGAAGTGACAAAATTTATTAATGCAATAAAAACATATCCTTTTAGCTCCAAAATAGCATTTAGAAATCGTTTAATTATAAAAATCATACTTTATACAGGTATTAGAGTAAATGAAGCTTTAAATATAAATATGAAAGATTTTACAAAAGATGGTGATTCGTATATTATTCAAGTAAGAGGAAAAGGCAATAAGCCAAGAGTTGTGATGATTAAAGAACATATTATAAAAGATGACTTGTCAAATTGGTCTGAAACAAAAAATTGCAATCATAATCTTTTGTTTTGCAATCAAAAAGGAAATATTTTAACTCAAGCTTATATAAGCAGATTGGTCGAAAAAATACTTTTAAGCGTAGGTATAAGAAAAGAAAAAAACGGAGCACATATGCTAAGACATACATTTGCAACTATGCTCTACCAAAAAAGCAAAGACCTTATACTTGTGCAAGAGTCGCTAGGTCACGCTGATATCAATACTTCTAGGATCTATACGCATTTTGATAAAGAAAGACTAAAAAAAACTACTGATATTTTTTAATTTATATTTATTACCATAAAGTATTAGACTCAAAATCATTAGCTGTTGAATCTTGAGTAATTTCTAGATAAATATCTTGATTATAATCTAAATATAAAAAATATTCATCAAATAAAATTGTTTTTTCAATATTTGATTTGTTCAAATAAGAAGAGTTAGAATTTTCAGAAGCAATATCACTTAAATAATATTCAACCATAGATGGAGATAAATTATTTATAGATAATTCTAAATCATAAAAATCATTTACACCAAAGGTTGAATATAAGCTTTGTTTATCTAAAAGAACTATCATAATTATTACTCCGTAAATAGCTTAAAAATAGTTTTTTACTATAACCCTTTTAATAAAGATTCCATTCTTCCCAAGTCAATTTTGGTTGAATCTGATGAAGGGGAGGTAAGGTCAGCCATGTTATTATCGGCTTCTATTAGCTCTTGTTTATCTTCATCATTAGATAAAATCTCTTTTGTTGTATCTGTTTTGTTTTTGTCATCAAAATCAAAAGATTCTGAAATAGATTTTGTTTCATTTTCACTTGGTAATAAAATAGATTCTATTTTATTAAGCATAGAATTCATTTTAGATGATCTTTCTTCACTACTATTGTCCAAGTCATCTATATTGTTTTCAAGCTCATCATTTTGATTTTCTAATGTTTTTATTTTATCTTTTAAATTTTGATTTTCATTTTCTATATTTTCTTTTTCATTTTTCATTTTTTCATAAGCGTCCATAAGTTGGCTTACAGCTTCGTTTAATTTTTCAATTGTAACATTTTCCATAAATTTGTATCCTTTAATTCTTTAAAAATTACCGAAATACTAACATAATTTATCTAATAATTCCATCAAGTCTTAATAAAGATTTTATATCTGGTTTTCTTCCCGTAAACGACCTATAAAGCTTATCCATATTCACACTACCGCCCTTGCCTAATATATTTTCTTTATATTTATTTGCCAATTTTTTGTTAAATATTTGACTATCAATAAACATATAAAAAGCATCCGCACTTAAGACTTCTGCCCATTTGTAGCTATAATATCCAGCTGCGTAACCGCCTGCAAAAATATGAGCAAAGCCATTTTGGAATTTATTATAAGATGGTGGAATAATTGCAGAAATATTTGCTCTAACATCATCTAATAATTCCTGAACTTGTTTTTCGTTTTTATCAGCATCAAGATGTAGTTTAAAATCAAATATTGCAAATTCCAATTGTCTTGCAAGCGTAAGCGATGATTGAAAATTTTTAGCTTTTATTAGTTTTTCTATAGAGTTATCATCTAAAACCGCCCCGCTCTCATAATGTTTTGCAAATATTTTTAATACATCTTTGTCATAAGCAAAATATTCTAAAAATTGTGAAGGAAATTCTACTGTATCCCAAGATACACCGTTTATTCCACTCACAAATGGTTCTTTAACATTACTTAAAAGATGATGCAAAGCATGACCCATCTCGTGAAATAATGTTACTACATCGCTGTGTCTTAAAAGTGATGGTAACTTTTCACTACTTGCAGAAAAATTACACACTATATAAGCTGTGGCTAATTGTTCTTTATCATCAATACTGTGATGCGAATGCCAATTATGCATCCAAGCTCCACCTCTTTTATCTTCTCTGGCTTCTAAGTCAATATATATTCTTGCTTTTGTTTGATTGTTTTCCTTGATGTCATATACTTTTACTTTGTCATCCCAAGTTTTTGCTTCTTTGTTTAAAACAAAAGTAATATCAAAAAGTTTATTTAATACATTAAAAAAACCGTTTAAAACAGAATTTTGTTCAAAGAATGGTCGATAATACTCTTCATCTATATCATAATTAGCTTTTTTTAATTTTTCACTATAATAAGCAATATCATAACTCTCTAATGTAGCTAGATTATCTTCTTTTAATGCAATCGCCCTAACCTCTCCCAACTCTTCTTTTGCTTTATCTTTACTATAAGTTGCTAATTCATCTAAAAAATTTAAAATTTCATCAGTATCATTTGCTGTTTTAGTTGAAATAGAATATTGTGAATAATTATCAAATCCCAATATTTTTGCTTTTTCATTTTTTAATTGCAAAATTTGTTCTATTAATTTACCATTTTGTGGTGCTCTTGTACAATAAGCCTTATAAATCTCTTCTCTTTTAATTCTTGATGTTCCATAAGTAATATATGCTATATAAGATGGCATTTGCAAAGTAAATTTATATTTTTCCTTGTCGTTATCATCTTTATCTATAAATTTTGCACATTCCAAATCGCTTTTTGGAATTTCTTTAATATCTTCTTTATTTTCTATTATCATTTCCCAAGCATTTGTAGCATCAAGTAGATTTTGTGAAAACTCTTTACTAAGCTCACTAAGTTTTAAATTTATATCTTTAAGCCTATCTTTTTTTTCATCACTTAAGCCACAACCTCCAAGTTTAAAATCTCTAATTTCATTTTCTAAAACTTTTTGCTGTTCAATATTTAAAGAGCTATTTTGATTATGCTGTATATCTTTAAAAGACTGATAAGTTTTTTCATTTTGAGAAATTTTAGTTTCATACAAACTTATCAACGGCAAACATTGAGAGTAAACTTCTTGTGTTTCATCGCTATTTTTTACACTATCTATATGAAAAATGGGAGTACAAAATATGTCCAATTTTTCTGCCATTAATTGATATGGTACTACAAAATTTTGATATGTTTTATTTTCAATCTTTAGTAATTTTTCTAATTTCTTTTCATTTTGGACTATTAAATCCTTAAGCACTTTAGCACTATTTTTAAAATCTTTTAATTCAAACTCATCAAACATTTATTTTTTCCTTAATGTATTTTTATATAATAATTTGGAAGTTTAACATATATTGTTTTAAAGGCTCAATTAGATAAAATGAACGCCAAATTAAACTAACAGGATTTTATATGTTTAGCAAATTTTTAAGATTTTTTATTGAAAATTCAAGAATGAATTACACTCTGTTTATACTTGTATTTGCAATTGGTATTTGGTCTTATAGTAAAACGGCAAAAGAAATATTTCCTTCGTTTGAGCTTGATATGATTTCAATTCGTGGTTCTTATACGGGAGCTAGTGTCGATATCTTAAATAAAATGGCAGTAATTGAGATAGAGGATAATATAAAAAGCATTGAAGGTATAGATGATATATCTACTATTATAAGCCCAGGTCGTTTTTCGATTATAATTGAACTAAAAAAAGGTTACAACAAATATAATATTTCAAACAAAATCAAAGATGCCGTTGCTCTAATGAAAGGCAATCTTCCTAGCGATATGGATGAGCCAAGCGTAAATGCTTTGGAGCGACACAAGGGGCTTATTGATATATCTTTAACTTCAAAAGAGTTATCGACTGATCAGATGAAGCCGTTTGCTAATGATTTTAAAAGTAAAATTTTAATGATAGAAGGTGTTGGTGATGCTACAATTTATGGTGATAGCGATAAATATTTTGAGATTTTAATAAACGAAAAAAAGATACAAGCTTTAGGATTAAATCAAAGTGAAGTTCTTAATGCTATCTCAACTCTTTCTTATATTTTTCCAATTGGAACAATAGAGGACAAAAAAAAGCATTATTATATATCAACTAACAATGGCGCAAAATTATCATCAAATTTAGCAAATACTATTTTAAAAATCTCTGATAAAAAAGTATATTTAAGCGATATTGCTTATGTGTCAAAAAAATATGAAGATTCTTCAACTTTGTATTCATTTAATGGTAAAAGTGCTTTGTCGATAGCAGTTGAACAGCAAGACACTGGAAATGCTATAAAAATAGCAAAAAATATTTCAAAACTTATAAAACAAGTAAATAAAACAAATGACAAGATAATAACAACAGTAAGTGATGACAATAGTAAAAGAATCAAAGATAGGCTAAACATAGTTGTGTCAAATATTTTACTTGGCATTATTTTGATTACTATTTTGGTTGCCATTCTTATTAATTTTAGAATGTCTTTTATTATTGGACTTGGAATACCTACATCATTTGTTATTGCTGCTATTTATTTTTATTTTTCAGGTTATACTGTAAATATGATATCTTTGGTCGGTGTGTTGATAGCTATTGGTATAGTTGTTGATGATGCTATTGTAGTAAGTGAAAATATTCAACAACATATAGAAGATGGTATGCCACCAAAAGAAGCTGCAATTCAAGGTGCTAGCGAGATGGTTAAGCCTGTAACAATCGCTTCAGCTACTACTTTATTTTCATTTTTACCTGTTTTGATGATAAGTGGAACTATGGGTGAAGTTATGAAACTTATTCCTATCGCACTTAGTGCACTTGTGGTTGCATCATTGATAGAATCTTTTGTGTTTTTGCCAATACATGCAGCTCATACTTTAAAAAATGGTGCCAAAGTTACATCATGGGAATTAGCAAACAAATACTATGGTAAGGTAATACATTTTTTTATGCGTTGGAAAAAAAGTTTTCTAATACTTTTTATCATTGTGGTTCCTTTGCTGATTAAATTTAATCTAGAAAGTTCAAGATTTCAAATGTTTCCAAAATTTGATTCTACTGATATAAAAGTATCAATGAAAGCAAATAAAAACACAACTTTGGAAGATGCATTTAAAATAGTTCAAGATATTGAAAAAGATTTAATAAAACAAAAAGATAAATTTTTTATCAAAAGTATAGATTCCGTTGCGGGGTACAGAAGAGATAGCGGAAATACTACTGAAAATTATCCTTATGTTATGTATATGACATTGGAGCTTCAAGAATTAAAAGCCGACAATATAATTGATAAATACATTACTCCTTATTTGAGTTTTTATTATGATGACAAAGGACGCACAAGAACTGAAAAATCACAACAAATTGCAAAAAAATTAAAAGTTTTCTTAAAGCAGGAGCAATATAAAAAGAAATATAATTTGGAAGATTTGGCTGTATTAGAAAAAAAAGTAGGACCGATAAAATCAGATATAAAAATAGGACTTGTTTCAACTGATAACAAAAAAATTGTAACATATATTGAAAAACTTTCAAAAGAACTAAAAAGTTACAATGGAATAAAAACAGTATCAAACACTGTTAAATACGGAGTAGATGAGATAAAATTAAAAGTTAATGCTTATGGAGAAAGTCTAGGGATTGATGAAGCTTATATTGGTCAATATTTATCAAATATGTATCTTCTAAAAAAATTATCTGTTTCTTTTGATGATTCCAGTATGCTTGATATAAAAATACAAAGTACAAATAAAGATGATTTTGAAAATTTTAGAAATAGTGAAATTTTACTAAAAGATGGAACACTCGTTCGTTTAAATGAGGTTTGTGTTTTTAATGTTCATAAATCTCTCGAAAAGCTTATAAAAGACAATGGTGATGTAAATTTCTATGTTTTTGCAAATGTAAATCCAGATATTATAACAGCAAATGAGGTTTTGGAAAAATTACAACCTTTATTGGACGAAATAGAGCAAGATAATGTAAAAATTGTATTAAAGGGTGAAGCTGCAAAAAATAAAGAATTAAAACATGATATGATTTTGGCATCTTCTCTTTCGATTCTGCTTATAATGTTATCTATGTTGTATTTGTTTAATTCTTTTAGAGAAACTTTTATCTTAATGAGCGTTATACCATTTTCGCTTTTGGGAGTTCTTGTAGGTCATCAAATTATGGGAATAAATCTTAGTATGGCAGCAATGATAGGTGCATTGGGACTTGCTGGAGTTGTTATAAATGATGGAATTATTATGATGACTTATTTAAAGAAAGCAAAAACTTTAGAAGAGGTATTCTTTAGAGCTACAAAAAGGTTTAGACCAATTATCTTAACAACTATAACAACATTAATAGGAATGAGTTCTTTAATATTTTTTCCAACAGGACAAGCTGTAATATTCCAGCCAATTGCAATTGCACTTGGTTTTGGATTAGCTTGGGGAACAGTTTTAAATCTTATTTATTTACCAGTTTTATATAGTTTTGCTCATAAGATTAAATAGTTTTATTATCATCAAATAATTCTATTTTGCTATAATCCAGATATGACATCATTTAAAGTACACTCACATATATAGTGAATTTATATGATCGTTTAACGCTTAGGTAGCTTATAGGCAGTTGTATACGATAGAAATGATACAAAGATGGTCAATCTATAAATTGTAAAT
>JAOZVJ010000076.1 GCA_029938215.1 Arcobacteraceae bacterium
GTGGAAATCCCGTAGCTATGGCAGCAGGGTTAAAATCTTTGCGAAAATTAAAAGCAGATTTAACTATTTATGATAGATTAAACGATAAGGCTGTTAGATTAACGCAAGGATTAAAAAAAGTTGCTAAAAAAAATAAAATTTCACTTCAAGTTGATACACGAGGAAGTATGTTTGGATTTTTCTTTTGCGAAACAAAACCTACAAATATGAAGGAAGTTGGGCTTTGTGATTTTGATAGATTTGCAAAATTTCATAATGAAATGCTAAAAAAAGGTTTTTATTTTGCATGTAGTCAATATGAAACTGGATTTATTTGCGATACTATGACTAATAAAGATATCGATAATACTATTAATGCTGCAAACGAAGTGTTTAAGGAAATGAAAAAATAAATGAAAAATGAACAGTCAGAAGAACAAATTATAAATGATGATAAACCAAAACATATAGGAAAATTGCAGGCTTTAGACAATATGTCTTTAGGCATATCAATAGTTGTTGCTGTTTTATTTGGAGTTGGAGTAGGATTATTATTAAAAGACTGGACAGGATATACTTGGACTTTATGGCTTGGTGTATTTTGGGGAATCGCAGCAGCTGTTTTAAATGTTTATAGAGCATACAAAAAAGCACAAAAAGAATTTAAAGAGTTAGAAGATGATCCACGATATCAATATACTATGAAAAATGGTTTTGACCCAAAAGAAGATGATGATTAAAAAGTTTGCTAAATCATTCTTAATAGTTGATATTTCTGTTATTTTCTTTTGTTTAATTTATGGCGATTTTATTTGGCTTTTAAATACACAGGTTGCTTTTGTAAGCTCTTTGATTATAACAATAGGCTCATATCTTGGCTATAAAAATAACATAAAAAAAAGAGTTAAAAATATAGATCATCAAGATTTGGTTGATACTCCAGATACAATAGAAAAAATTGATGATCCATTTGATTTGTACAGTGATATAAAAATAGATGAAAAAGAATTAACAAAAGAAGAAGTTCAAGAAATTTTTCAAGATGAAAAGAAAAAACTAAAAAATCAAAACAATATTAAAAATACTATAAAAAGTTTTGGAGCAACTTCATCTATTTATAGAATAATTGGCTACATAGCTTTAGTTACAGGATTTTTCTACTTAAAAAACAATGATTTACTTGACCCTGTTTCATATCTTATTGGCTTCATTATAGTGCCTGTTGCTACTTTAACTTCAAAATTTATTTCAAAATAAAATTAACTTTATAAATTAATTTATTATTGTTTCTTATAGTAACACTGAATAAAATAAATGTACAAAATGTAACAATCTTTCTTTAATGCTACTTTAGTGCTACACTGAACATCTACAATCTGCTTGATATTAAAACAAGGAGAATATTGTGGATAAAACAATGGTAGATAAGATTCAATCAAACCCTTCTTATGTAGAATTAGTTACAAAAAGAAGTTCTTTTGCTTGGAAATTAACAATAACGATGTTGGTAGTTTACTATGCATACATCTTATTGATAGCATTTAGCCCAGAGACATTAGGCGCTAAAATAGCAGATGGAGGAATGGCAACAGTAGGTATACCTGTAGGTATAGCAATTATTGTATTTTCATTTATTTTAACAGGAATTTATGTTAAACGAGCAAATAGTGAATTTGATGGTTTATTAAGTAAAGTTAAAGAAGATATTGCAAAGGATATTAAATAATGAAAAGAATTTTATTACTTTTATCAATTTTAGTGATTTCAGCTTTTGCTGCAGGTGGTGATTTAGGTTCAGGAACAAAAGCTGAAGAATTAAACATACCAGCAATTGTTATGTTTTTTGCTTTTGTTGCAGGTACTTTAGGTATTACCTATTGGGCTTCTAAAAAAACAAAAAGTGCAAGTGACTTCTATACTGCTGGTGGTGGTATAAGCGGTACGCAAAATGGTACTGCAATTGCAGGAGACTATATGTCAGCTGCATCTTTTCTTGGTATTACTGGTTCTGTATATTTAAATGGTTACGACGGACTTATTTTCTCTATTGGATTTTTAGTAGGTTGGCCTATTATTTTATTTATGATTTCAGAACAACTTAGAAATCTTGGTAAATATACATTTGCTGATGTTACAGCTTATAGATTAAAACAAAAGCCAATTAGAATTTTAGCTGCACTTGGATCTATTGCAGTTGTTATTTTATATCTTATTGCACAAATGGTAGGAGCGGGTAAACTAATAGAGATTTTATTTGGTTTAGATTATGAATTTGCTGTTATTCTTGTTGGTATGTTAATGATTGCATATGTTGTATTTGGTGGAATGCTAGCAACAACTTGGGTGCAAATTATTAAAGCTATATTATTATTAGCTGGTACAACATTTATGTCTATTATGGTTATGGCACAATTTGGATTCTCTTTCGAAGAACTATTTAGAACTGCTGTAGATATTCATTCAAAAGGTGAAGATATTATGAGTCCAGGTGGACTTGTATCTGATCCTATCTCTGCTATATCACTTGGTATTGCTTTGATGTTTGGTACCGCTGGACTTCCTCATATTCTTATGAGATTTTTTACAGTTTCGGATGCTAAAGAAGCTAGAAAATCTGTATTTGTTGCGACTGGTCTAATCGGTTACTTTTATATCCTTACATTTATCATGGGATTTGGTGCGATTGTCTTAGTTCTTGGTGCTGATGGTGGTGCTTATTTAGCTGAAGATGGTGTAACACTTAAAGGGATGAATAATATGGCTGCTGTTTGGCTTGCTCATGCTGTTGGTGGCGATTACTTCCTAGGATTTATCTCTGCTGTTGCTTTTGCTACTATTTTAGCTGTTGTTTCTGGTCTTACACTAGCAGGAGCTTCTGCCGTATCACATGATCTTTATGCAAATGCATTTGCAAATGGTAAAAAAGTTGATGAGAAACAAGAGATGAAAGTTTCTAGATATGCTACAATTGCAATTGGTATTGCTGCTATGATTTTTGGAATAGCATTTGAAGAGCAAAATATTGCGTTCGTCGTTGCTTTAGCATTTACTATTGCTGCAAGTGCAAACTTCCCAGTATTGTTTATGTCAATTTTCTGGAAAAAGCTAACAACTAGAGGTGCTGTTATCGGTGGATATATTGGTCTAGCTTCCGCTTTAATTCTTGTAATTTTAGGTCCTGTTGTATGGACTCAAATTCTAGGAATGGGCGAATCTATTATACCATATAAATTTCCAGCTGTATTCTCAGTTCCTTTAGCATTTATTGCTATTTGGTTCTTTTCAATTACGGATTCATCTGATGATGCAAAAAAATGTATAGAAGCTTTTGATGCACAAAATATTAGATGTCAAACAGGTATAGGCGCTGATGGAGCAACTGATCATTAGTCACTAGAATATTAGAATTTAAAATCATTAAAAGTCTCTTTTGAAAAAAAGAGGCTTTTAAGTTGAAGTTGAAAAGTAATACTAATTAATTAAATATCAGCATTTTAATCTTCCATTGCTGGTGTTTGATTAGTTAGTAATATTTGTTTCTTTAAAATTTTTATTTAAGTAAAATCCAGTGTAACTACCAGTTTCTTTGTGATTTTTAGCTAATTGCTCAGGAGTTCCAGTTGCAATTATCTGACCACCTTTATTTCCACCTTCTGGTCCCATATCTATAATGTAGTCTGAATTTTTAACAATATCTAAATTATGTTCAATTACAAGTACACTATTTCCTAAATCAACAAGATGATGAAGCACAGCAGTCAGTCTATCAACATCTGCAAAATGCAATCCAGTAGTTGGTTCATCAAGTATGTATAGCGTATTTCCAGTATCTCTCTTACTAAGCTCTTTGCTTAATTTTATTCTTTGTGCTTCCCCGCCACTTAGTGTAATTGCATTTTGTCCTAGATTTATATATCCAAGTCCAACATCACTTAATGTTTTTAATTTTGCATACAATTTTGGAACTTTAGCAAAAAACTCCAAAGCTTCATCTACACTCATATTTAAAACATCAGATATTGATTTGCCACGATAAAGTATTTCCAGAGTTTGAGGGTTATATCTTGCTCCTTGACAATCATCACACTTGACCATAATATCTGGTAAAAAGTGCATCTCTATTTTTATCTCACCCTCTCCTTGACATTTTTCACATCTTCCACCTTTTACATTAAAACTAAATCTACCAATCGCATAGCCTCTAAGTTTGGCTTCTTTTGTTTCAGCGAATATCTTTCTAATTTCATCCATAAGTCCAGTATAAGTTGCTGGATTTGACCTTGGAGTTCGTCCTATAGGGGATTGGTCAAGGTAAATAACTTTATCAAGCATATCAAGACCATCTATACTTACACCATCTATTTTATGCACTTTTTTTGCACGATTTAAAAGTTCTTTTGCTACTGGCAAAAGTGTTTGTAAAATCAATGAGCTTTTTCCGCTACCACTCACTCCTGTAATTGCACATAAATTTCTAAGTGGTATTTTTGTACTTAAATTTTTAATATTATTTACATTTACATTATTGATTTGTATAAAATCTTCTTGTGGTCTATTTTTAAAATAATCTATCTTTTTTGTTCCATTTAGATATTGGGCTGTTAAAGTTTTTGATTTAACTAATTGTTTCATAGTTCCTGAAAATACAACTTCCCCACCACCTTGTCCAGCATTTGGTCCAATATCTACAATAAAATCAGCAGCCTCCATAGTTTCTTTATCATGCTCAACTACTATTACAGTATTGCCTTTTTCTTGCAAAGCCTTTAAAGTTTTGATTAATTTTTCCGTATCTCTTTCGTGCAAACCAATACTCGGCTCATCAAGAACATAAAGCACACCAGTAAGCCCAGAACCTATTTGTGAAGCAACTCTTATTCTTTGAGCTTCTCCACCACTAATAGTTCTTGCATCTCTTCCTAATGTAATATATCCCAGTCCAACATCATAAAGAAAATAAATCCTATCTCTTATCTCTTTTAAAATAGGTTTTGCTATAAGCTGTTCTTTATTATTAAAATATTTAAAATTATTTTCATCTTGAAAAAAAGCATGAGAATCTTCAATAGGCATATCAAGTATTGAAGCGATATTTTTATTTGCAATTATAACAGCCAAAGATGAAGCTTTTAGTCTGTGACCATTACAGCTATCACAAATTTTTTCAGTCATATAGTCAGCCATCTCTTTTTCATCTTTTATCATATCGTAGGCAATTTTTACGATACCTACCCATTTTCTTTTTAATCGATGTTTTTTCCAAGTAAATTTTGCTTCTTCAATTCCACCATGCAAAATTCCACCTTTTTGATGAGTTTCAAGTTCTTTAAATGGTACGGTTGTATCGATATTTGAAGCTTCACAATATGCTTTCATCATTTTAAAGTAATAGCCTTTATTAAAACCATATACTACTCGCACAGCACCATCATCTATACTTAATTCTTCATTTATTACTTTTTTCATATCAAGAGCATAACGAATACCAAGTCCATCACAAGTCGGACAAGCACCTTTTGGACTATTGAAAGAAAAGCTAAGAGGTTCTAATGGCTCAAATGAAATTTTACAATCAAAACAAGCCATATGTTCAGAATAATGAATATGTTGCTCACATTCTACTTCATTGTGATTTAACACATCAATTTCAAGTTCCCCAAAACTTTCTTTAAGTCCTTTTTCTACATCTTGAGCAATTCTTTCTTTGTTTTCATCTTTTATCACAACCCTATCAATAACAACTTTAATGGTATGCATTTTTGTTTTTGCTAAATCTATCTCTTCATCAAGACGAACTATAACGCCATCAATCATTGCTCTAACATATCCTTTGCCTCTAAGACTTTCAAAAAGATCAGCAAAAGTTCCTTTTTTTCTATTTACTAAAGGAGTTAGGATAATTATTTTAGCATTTTGAGGCAAACTTAAAACCTGATCAATAACATCACTGCTACTCATTTGCGAAATTGGTTTATTACATTTATAACAATGTTGTTTACCTATTCTTGCATAAAAAAGTCGTAAATAATCATATATCTCAGTAATAGTCCCAACTGTACTTCTTGGGTTTTTGCTTGTAGTTTTTTGATCAATAGCAATAGCAGGAGTAAGCCCCTCTATTCTTTCAACATCTGGTTTGCCCACTTTATCTAAAAATTGCCTAGCATAAGCACTAAGTGATTCTATATATCTTCTTTGTCCTTCTGCATAAAGTGTGTCAAAAGCAAGTGTAGATTTACCACTACCGCTAAGTCCTGTAAAAACTATAAGTTTATTTTTTGGAATTTCTAAATTTACATTTTTTAGATTATTTTCATTTGCGTTAAATATTTTAATTTTATCTGTCATATTGCCGTATGATAGCTAATTATTATTTATAAGTACCAAAAAAAATTAATTTTAACTCTAAATAAGAAGAGTGTCAAACTATACATTGAAATATATTAATATAAAAATCCAAATAAATATAATGGTATTTTATTACCACTACCTATTTCTAAATCATCTGCTACTATATAAGAATTTTCTATATCCTTAATCTGTTTATATGTTTTATTTTTTCCGCCAACTTCAAAAATATATTTTTCATCAATTAAAAAATCACCTTTTTTGGATGCTGTTATAATGTGCTGTGTATTTTGTAATATTCCACTAAAATAACTTTCTCTAAGAGTTCCAATGTCCGGTGTTTGACAAAGTACTTTAAATATATTTGGATTATCTAGATATATTTTTTCAGGTTTTTTAATAATACTTTCTCCTCTTGCATTTGCTGAAATCATTCTAATGATTTTTCCTTTTTGTAAAGCCTCAAGATAAATATATAAAGTTTTTGGGTCTATCTCAACTGCTGCTGCTAGTGTTGTAATATTTGGCTTATATGGAACAGAAGTACAAAGCATAGTTAGAATTTTTTTAATATTTCGTATTTTTTTAGAATCTATATTATAGATTTTCAACAAATCAATATCTATTGTTTTATTTATAGCTTCTGATAGTTTCATTTTAATAGCATTTTTATCTTCTAAATAAAATGGATAATATCCATATTCAGAATAATCTTTAAAATATTTTAAAGGTTTTATTTTTGATATTATCTCTTGTGAGTATTTTGTATGATTTGATAAAATATCATCAAGAGTAAACTTAGAAAATTTTTGTGATGTTTCCATTTCTATAAATTCTCTAAACGAAAGTGTTGGTAATGTATATTTTAAAACTCTCCTGCTTAAATCAGCATTATCAAGATGAAGTGCAGATGAACCTGAAAATATTACATTTATTTCTAAAAAATCCCAAATAGTTTTTAAATCAATCGCAAAGTCATCTTGGTTGTGTATTTCATCTAAAATAAGTATTTTACCGCCCATAGAAGCAAATTCTTTTGCGATATCAAGTATAGTAGTAGAACTCATTAGAGGATGATCTACGCTTATATACATTATTTCATTTACTGTTAAATTTTGTTTTTTCATATATTGCAATAATAAAGTTGTTTTACCAACACCTTTTGCACCAACTATACCTATAATTCTATTATTGAAATTAATTTCTTCTAATAAATTTCTTTCATAGTCTGGCGTTTGTTTTGATAAAAATAGTGACGAATACTCTTTTAATGATTCTAATAATGCCATTTGAATTCCTTTACCATATTTTATTGGAATATAATACCATAAATAAATTTAATTTAACGGAACATATTCCCTAGTTGAAAAAATGGTGTCCGGCATCAAAAGAAAAGAGATTAATGAAGCTTATGAGTATTTTTCTGGTTCCCACTCTCCGAGTGGTAACCCATACTAGACTAGCAAAACAGAAAGATATGCATTCCCCTTGAGACAATGGGAACGAGAGAAACTTTTTTAGAAAAAGTAACCAAAAATCGGCGCAATAAAATGGTGTCAGGCACCAAAAGGAGATTTATTCAGTTTAGCCTCCGCAAACATTTATATCATTTTAGTTAAAATTAAAATTAAAAAAATGGAATAAAACCAAATGAATACAATAAAAAATAATTTTTTTTACTTATGGCCAACTGTTTTAATATTTGTAATTTTTGGAGTAGCCGAATGGGTTGCTGTGATTGCAAATTTACATAAAAGTTTAGCAATTACTGTAACAGCACAATTTTTATTTCTTATACTACCTTCGATTTTTGTAATATTACAGATAGTTATTATTATAAAGAAAGTATATTGTGAGCATAAAATAAAAAGTGATTTCTTTCTTTTTGTTTTTTATTACTTATTTATTACTTTTTATTACTTATTTCTTATTTTTTACTTTCTTGTTTTTCCTATATTAGAATTTGAAATTAATAATTTTTTTTCCAGAAACCTTTTTATATTTTTAGAAATATTTTCTATTGGATTTATATTTGCTTATTCATATATATTTATAAACAATAAGAATAGTAATCATATCAAAAGTAACATATTGATTATTTTTGCAATTATTTGTGATTTATTTTTTAAATACTTTTTGTTTAACGAATCATTAAATATTTTATTTACATATCAAATTAATGTTTCTTATTATCAATCTTATTTTTGGATGATACCACTTTTCCTTGTAATAGTTCATTGTATTCAAAAAATTGTCCTGTCCAAATGGACAAACAGGGATAGGCAACTTTAATGAAAATTGGAATTTTAGGGTCAGGACACAACCCACTATTTTAAATAAAATCATATTAAATTAACATCTTTTTTAACTTCATAACTTTTTTAGAAAAAGTAAAATAAAAATCGGTGCAAGAGTTATGATTTCTAGGATATTGTTTAGTAATTTTTAAAAAAAAATGGTGTCAGGCACCAAAAGGGGAACAAATCTTAACTATTTCTTAGTTTATTTAGTTTAGTCTCCACAAACATTTATAAAATTTTAAAAAA
>JAOZVJ010000143.1 GCA_029938215.1 Arcobacteraceae bacterium
TACCTTTTGCTTTTTGGATAGAATTTAATTTTTTTAACTATTTTGAATATTCTTCTTTAAACATTATATTATATTATTTTATTCTTATTAATTTAATTACAAGTGCGATTCCTAGTAGTGTTGATTTCAAACATGCTTTTGGTGGTTTTATTGGAAATTTAATTGCCTTATTGTTTGTTTCTTTATTTTTTTATTGGATTTATTATGTGTGTTTTTAAAAAGGATTTAAAAGTGAGTAAAATTTTTGAAAAATTAATTAGTTTGTTAATGATACCGTTATTGATTGTGCCAATGCAAGGATTCGCTATAGATAATCCTGAAACAGAAGATAGAGGTGCATGGTTTTTTGACGATAAAAATACTTCGATTTCAGGAAAGCCATCAGATTTAAAATATTATAAATTTTTTGATTCAATGCCTGATGAAATTACTCTTAAATTATTTGATAAGCAAGATTTAACAAACATAGGAGATAAAAAACTTTATGCTGCTTATGGTATTGTAGATCCTTTGAACAAAAATTGTCAAGTTTTTAAAAAAGAAGATACTGGTGCTCAAAATGATGTTACTGTTTGTTTGCCTTGGTGGAGAATAGAGAGCGAATATATACTAGATAATAATTTATTTTCTACTAATGATCTATCATCACTATTGCAAGAGTTGAAAGTTGCAAGCAAACCACCTTTAGTAGTGCATTATTGTAATGAATATTTACAGGATAAAAACTATCAAGGAGGAAAAGTAGTTTGTACTTCATATTATGACAAAATGGCAGCAGGTTGTTGGGATAATCCAAAACAAGGAAAGTGTTATGTTGATAATTGTGGTGCTAATTTAAAAAAAGATTGTACTTACGCAGATTCGGCACAAGGAGAAACTAAAGAATTACCAACAGCAACAGTAGGTTCTACGGGAATAGAAGAAACGACAACAAAAATTGATTTGTATAGCCATCAATATAATTGCCCATCAGGAACATTGGTTTCAAAAGCAGAATGTATTGCAGAAGAAACTTTTTTAATGTATCCTTACGAATGTAAAGCAAATAATCCAGATACTACTAAAAACGATGAAGTTTATGTGTATTGCGATGAAAACGAACCTATCTTTACAAATGGCTCAATAAGCGGATTTAAAGGTCAATGCCCAAGCGGTAATAATATAGTTTGCAAAATAAATTCTTTTGAAAAAACTACTTCTTCTTGTATTAAACCTATATACGAAACCGCAGAGAATACCAAAATATTAGAATCTGAATTAGTTAGAAATTATACTACTAGAAGCGTAGATGTACTAAGCGGAGAAGCAGATTTATATAGTGCAGAACCTTTATGTTTGAGAGCAAATACAATAGAAGAAGCAAGAGATCAAGAATTATATGTAAAAATAGTAGGTAGCGGTTTTTTAGATGATGATATTTATGTGTTAAGACATAAAGCAGATGGAGATCATGTTAAAGTTTATTGCAATATGCAACACAATGAAAATTCAGGAAATAAAAAACCTTACAATGGTGGTATTTTAAATTGTATAGACAACAATGGAAATTACTCATTTAACCAAACTGTTGGGATAGAAACTACTGATATTGTAAGTGTTCAGCAAAACTCAGAAAATGAAAATGCTAACGGCACTCCATTTTCAGTAGGAAGAAATCACTATAGCTCAACATCACTATATATAGATAGTATAAAGGTTGCACCTTCTGTTTTTTCTAGCGAGTTTCCATATTACCCTCATAATGGTAGTCATTTAAGAACATGGGATAATACAACTGCAACATTTTCAATACTTTTTCCATTTGCAGGAGCTTACGAATTATATTTTTATAATAAAAATGGGAATTTAATGGCTAAAACTTTTTTAGATAATGAAGATTTTAAAAGTATAGCAATAGATGGGACACTACAATTAAAGCTAGGCAGAAGTATGGCTTTAGCAAGTGGAATGCAAGAGGATGGAGATAATGGTGTTACCTTAAAAGCAAACAGGAATGATGCTTGGGTTGAATGGGGCGGAGGAGTTTTTGGTGCTAGAGACTCTAAGACTGGTGTTAGCTGTTCTGTCCCTAGTGATAGTTATGTAAAAGAAAACGCTGTGTATAATGTAATAATTAAAGATTTACTAACAGGAGCGATTACTCCAATACCTATGGTATATCCATTACCCTATCCAAACAGAATATTTATTAGCAAATTAAAAGTATATGAAAATAGAGAATATAGGTGTTATGATGATTTTCCTGCACCTCAAATAATTGGTAGTCAGGAAATAAAATCAGTATGTACTGATAATGATATATGGCAAGAATTTGAAAATGGAATAAGAAGTAATATTGATGGTTTGGTTCAGTATGGAGAAAAGAGTTTATGTGAACAAAATTGTAGAAATTATAGTGCATGTGATGTAAAGACTGAAAATTCAACAAATGGCTTTACTTGCACATCTAAAGGAAATAATAATATAAGCGGAGATTTGGGTAATAATTTCTTTTCTAATAAAAATAATTGTGATACTAAATGTTTTGAACAAAATATTTGCGAAGATTACACAACTGGAGATTGTACACTAGTTGAAGAACATGAATTTGCTCCTATG
>JAOZVJ010000144.1 GCA_029938215.1 Arcobacteraceae bacterium
AAGTTGACCTTCTATTACAGCCAAACCATAGTAAAGAACACCCATAACAACCGCTCGCAAAGTAATCTTTTGCATAGGTGTCATAGCATCAGTTTTTAAACCACCTTCGTTTCCGTTAATTAAAGTATTTACAAAACCCATAATTAATTTCCTCCAATCATAGATCGCGGATCATCTTTTTCACAACCTTTTACAACGACTGCATTTTTAACTGTCATATGTCTTCCACCTTTTGGACCTGAATATTCTGTTGATCTAATATGATATGTTCCATTTTTAGGAAATTGCCACATAAGATCATTTCTACTACCTGGACTTACTTGCATTTGAGTTACTAAAGAACCATCTTGTCTAAATAAACCAAATCCATAAGTTAAATCTTCAGAAACCACATCAAATACAATGTATTCATTACATTGAATTTCCATTTGACCATTTTCATTAAGTCTATCAGCAGGTAGTGTAAACTTTTGATCTTTAACTGTAATATTGAAAAGTTGTTTTGATTTATCAAAACTTGGATCCTTCTCTATTGTGTGTCGTTTAAAATCAGTTTCCACCCACGGTATTTTGTTAAATGTAAATATATGAATACTTACACCAACAGCAATTAAAACTCCAACATACATATAAAATGTAGCAGGTTTTACAATTCTTGGTTTTCCTTCAGGGTTAGTAACACCATTAGCAAACCATACAATTAGTATTATTACTGAAAAGACATATATAGTATATACGACTTTAAGCAGATATAATACGCCAATTGAATCTTCCATCTATTCTCCTTTTTTTTATTTGAATACTATCTTTATAGCACACGAACGCAAGATTGTATTATTTTATTAATTAAAATTTCATTAATTTTTATAATTTTTTACATTTATTTCTTATTTTTTATATATTTTGATATAAAGGTAAATTAATGTAAAATTCACATAAAATAACAAATAGCGGAACAATAAAATGATTAAAAAAAAATTTATAAATAAAATTGCCATTGTAGGCTTAGGCTTAATGGGTGGTTCATTTGCAAAAACATTAAAAAAATATAATATTTGCAAGACAATATTTGGATATGATCATAATGAAAAACATCAAAAAGAAGCAATAAATTTAAAACTTATAGATGAGCTTATTGCATTTGATAATTTAAAAACTTGCGATATAATTATTTTAGCAATTCCTGTAGATGCTATTATCTCGTTTTTAAATAAAATAGGGCAAGTATCTTCTGCAACAACAATAATAGATTTTGGTAGTACAAAAGAACTTATAGTAACTAAAATCCCAAAAAATCTAAAATCAAACTTTATTCCAGCCCATCCAATGACAGGAACAGAAAATTTTGGTCCAAATGCTGCTATTGATAATCTATATGATGAAAAAACAATAGTACTTTGCAATTTGGAAATTTGTGGAAATTTTCATAAAAATAGAGCAATTAAACTTTTTAAACAAATAAATATGAATATAGTGTATATGAATTCAAAAGAGCATGATTTGCATGCCTGCTATATGAGTCACCTTCCTCATGCAATTTCGTATTCTTTAGCAAATACAGTAATGGAACATGAATATCCAAAAAACATAATAACTTTAGCTGCTGGTGGATTTAAAGATATGAGTAGAATAGCAAAATCTTCTCCAAATATGTGGACAGATATTTTTAAACAAAATAGAAACAATCTGTTAGATAGTATTGATATATTTGAACAGCAAATGCAAATGATAAAACAAATGCTTAAAAATGAGGATTATAAAAATATAAATAGATGGATGACTAAGGCAAATTCTTTGCATGATATTTTATAAAACATTATAAAATATCAAAGTGGTACCAGTAGCCGGACTCGAACCGGCACGCCCAAAAGCAAGGGATTTTGAATCCCTCATGTCTACCAATTTCATCATACTGGCACAAAAAAAGTCCATCCTATAAGCAAGATGGACTTTTTTGCAAATACTGTTAATTATTTAACAGCGTCTTTTAAAGCTTTACCAACTTTAAATTTAGCAACAGTAGTTGCTGGAACTTTAACTTCTTTTCCAGTTCCTGGAACTCTAGCAATTCTTGCAGCTCTTGCAGCAGTACTGAAAGTACCAAATCCGATAAGTGCAACAGATTCACCTTTTTTAAGTGTTTCTGTAACTGTTTCAATAGTTGCCTCTAAAGCACTTTTTGCATCTTTTTTTGATAATCCAACTTTTGTAGCAATCGCATCAATTAGCTCAGTCTTATTCATTCCGTGTCCTTTTTTTTAATTTAGTAACTTTATATAAAAAAACCTTTAATGTAGCTAAAATTGGAGGAAAAATAGAATTTTTATTCAAAATTTGACTTAATTCCTAGCAATCTACAGCTATTTTCTAAAATTGCTACTTTTTTTACAAGTTCATTGATATCTCTATCGTAAACATAAACTCCAACGCCTCTTATTACCATTATATGATTTTGTGCTTCTTTTAAAAACTTAGTAATCTCTAGCTGACTTCTACTATACCAACTATCAAAATCTCCAATATCATATACTTTTATCTCTCCAAAAATGGTTTTTCCAAAATAATCTTCAAGCTTAATAATATCATG
>JAOZVJ010000077.1 GCA_029938215.1 Arcobacteraceae bacterium
ATCTTCTATAATTTTCAAAAGATTTTTACTTGAATCATCTATGATATTTACATAGTCCAAGGCTTTTTCTCCTATTGATTCTTCTTTTAGTAAGTCAATAAAGCCATTAATAGCATTCAATGGTGTTCTTATCTCGTGACTCATATTTGCTAAAAATTCTGATTTTGCTCTGCTCGATTCTTTTAATTTGTGTTTTTGTTTTTCTAATATATCATTTTTCTTTTCAAGTTCTAGTTGGTTTGCTAATAGTTTTTTATCGTAATAACCAAATGCGATATATAATACTAAAAGTATAATAATTAAAAATAAAATAGTAAAATATTCAACTGTCAATATTATATTTTCCTCTTCTTTTTTTTGCTCACTTATATCAAAGGCAAGTAAAAGTTTTGCTACTGTTTCATTTGCATTATTTAGAAGATTTAAATCTGTATGTATAAAATATGGAATGTTATTATAAATTTTTTCGTTATTATTTTCTTTAAAATTTATATTTTCAAACAAAGCTTTATTTTTTTTGTTTTCGTTCACGACAAGAAAATCTTGTTTTTTTGTTGATAAGTTTGGTGTTTTCAACAGAACAGAAGTGTTTAGTTTTTTGTTTATTGCGATAGCACTTTTAAATTTAAAATTTTTCTTATAAATATCAGCAAAATTTTGTGGGTTTATTCCAATCTCAACTAGTCCAATATATTCTTTTTCAACAAAAATAGGGACAACTATCCTATAATTCATTTTGAGTTTTCCTATTTCAAATCCATATTGTATTTTTTGTAATCTATTTGTATCAGTAATAATTTTTCTTGATTTATTTAGTTTGTCGCCATACATGTTCGGTTTATGTACTCTTAAGAATGCCGATCCATCTTTCAGTCTAAATGTTATAATTTCAATATTTTCATTTATTTTTTTCCAAGTTTTAAAAAATCTATGTGAAACTTTGTATAGCTTTTCCCTATCCTTGTTTTTGAATAAAATAGCTGTTTTGCCAATAGTGTATAATAGAGCATTTATTTTTTCTTCAAAAGCAATATTGAGCGAGTTTCTTTTTTCTTCAAAAAGAATTTTAGCAATAGTGTCAATTTCTTTTTTTGTATGTTGTTTTGTGTGATTTATGATTTTATCGCAAGCAATAAAAGACAAGATGATTATAGTTGTTGCTATAATTGCTAGCGTTTTATCTTTTGTTGATTTTAAAAAGTTCATAATTTCTCCGTTATTTTTTATAAAATTGATGAAATTGTAAATTAAAATTTGTTTCAAGCCCTTTTTTTGTTTGTGCAAATTCTATTGGATATGCGATATTTATAGAATATGATTTTTTATTTAGTTCTTCTGCAAAATTAAAGAAATCTTTTGGTGTTTTTAAAGTTGTAGCAATATTAAAATTGTAAGTTAAGGTTTTAGATTTAAATTTAGATTTAAATAATATTTGTGAGTCTTTTGGCAAAAAAGCTTCTAATTGTTTTATTAACTTATCTTTTGTTACAAATTTATTTCTTTTATAATTTGGTTGAATTGGTTTTGTTGTTAATTTTTGTGGGATTAAATTTGAATTTGCAATAATCGCATTAAATACTGGTTTGTTGTCTTGAATAAGAAGTATTTCTGAGGCTTTATATACTTTTAATAATTTTGGCTGAATATCTTTGGTAAAAGTATCTTTATCTAAAAAATTACATACAAAAATAGAATCATTTTTTTGAAGTTGCAATTCGTTTAAGACAGCATTGTAAGGAACTATGTCAAAGACAGATAAAATTAAATTTGTTATTTTTTCATTTTTTATTCTATGATTTGGAAGTTTTATTTTTGCAATTTTTATTTGTTTTTTTATTTCTATTTTTTTATCTTTTTGAAATATAAATTGATTTACTTTTTCTTGATTTTGCATATAAAATAATATTGCACCTGTTAGAGTTATACTAAGTATCATATAAATAAACCATGCAAAAAATGATGCTTTATTTTTTTCTCTTATGGCAATAAAACTAATTTTAGAAGCATCTATTTGTTGCGATAAATTAAATAAATATTCATCAAGAGAAAAAGCTGTATATTTAATATCCAGCATAAGAGTTTCTTGTAGATTATTAAGTTGTTGATTACCAAGTTGTTTTATAGTGTAGAAAATAGATACATTTTCGCAAAAAATTTTATCTTCACTTGTTTCATAAAAATCATTCGTAATGGATGTAATTGCTTCTTGTATTTCCAATAAATTCATTTCATCGAAAAGTTTTTGTTTGTCTAGTCCATCTTTATAAAATTCTGAATCTTGAATATCGTCAAACGCAGTTAAAGTTTTTATTGTACTATAAATTATTTTGTTGTTGTCATCTAAAATTAAAGCATAAATTGTATTATTTAAAGTCAAAATATTTAAAGAATTTTTATTGTTTTCATTTAGCATAAGATGATGATATAAAATTGTAAATGGAGATAAAATATAATCTATACCTGTTTGTTGAAAGTATTTTTTTTGTGTTAATAAATCTTTTTTTAAAATAGCTATATTAAAGTCAGAGTTTAATCTTTTTATTTCGTAATTTTCATCAGAAAATTCATCAACTTTTACTATTTTTTGATTTAAACTTTCGCATAATGTTGTTAGATATGTTTTGTTTATATTTTTTTGTAAGATATTTAATTTTGATATAGCATCATTTGGCAATTTGTTTTCAATTAAAAAAGAAGAATGTTCTGTTTTATTAATTTTGCTATTTTTTAAAATTTGACTATCTATTTTAAATTGTTTGTCATATCGTTTTATATTTACATACTGCGTATTGCCATTTTTAAACATAAAAATTCTCCATCATTTTTTCTTTAACTATTTTTTTTGCATCTTCTTTTGATAACCCTTCTAAACTAAAAGAATCACTGACATAAAAATTTATTATACCAAAAGGTTTTGGAATTATAAATTTATCCCAAGAATTTAATTGCCAATATTTTGAAGCTGTGTATGAAAATATTAAAATTTTAGATTTTGTTTTTTGAGATATTGCTATTATGCCATCAGCAACACTATAAATTGGACCTCTTGGACCATCGGGAGTAATTGCTATATCAGCGCCAGATTTTAACTCTCTTATTGCCCCTATTAAAGCTTTTGCTCCGCCTCTACTAGAAGAACCTCTTACACTTCCTACTCCTAAAAGTCTAACCATCTTAGCTATACTTTCACCGTCATTATGTGTGCTAATAATTGCTTTAAAAGTATTTTTTCCACGAATTTTTTTAAAAATAAATGGTTGCATTAAAAGTTGACCATGCCAAAAAGAAGCTATAAAAGGCTTATCTGGGATTGATGAAGGAAAATGAAATACTCTTTTATTTGTGAAGTAGATAAATTTTGTAAAAAGAAATAAAATATAAGGCACAACAGTAGCCTGTAAATATTTTTTTATTCTTTTTTTCACTAGATTATTTTGCCTTTTAGTGAAGTTCTAGTGTTGCTTATGATTTTTACATTCCTTATTTGACCAAGAAGTTCTTCGCTTCCAGATACAAAAACTTGGCAATAGTTATCAGAAAATCCAAATATTTCACCATTTGACTTTAAATCTTCAAAAAATACTTTCATTGTTTTTCCAACATTGTCTTGCATTTGTTCTGATTGATGAATTTTATGTAAGTCAATAACTTCTGTTAATCTTTTTGTTGCTATTTTATCATCAATTTGATTGTCCATAATTTCTGCCTGTGTATTTGGGCGTGGAGAATATTTAAAATTAAATATTTGATCAAATTTTACTTTTTTTATAACATCTATCGTATCCGCAAAATCCTCATCAGTTTCTCCTGGAAATCCTACTATGATATCGGTTGTAATTCTTACTTCTGGAACTAAGGCTCTAATTTTTTCACAAATTTTTAAAAACCATTCTTTGGTATATCCTCTTTTCATATCTTTTAAAACTTTTGTTGAACCACTTTGAAGAGGTGCGTGTATTGATTTACAGATTTTAGGATTTGATACAAATTCTTCAATAAATTCATCATCCATATGCAAAGGGTGAGGAGAAGTAAATCTTATTCGTTCTACTCCTTCAACTTGTGAAATTTCTTGTAAAAGTTTAGTAAAATTATGTTTTTGTTTTTTCTCTTGTACAATCGCACCGTTTCCATTGCTGAAATATTTACCATAATTATTTACATTTTGACCTAATAAAAATATTTCTTTTGCACCATTTTCTACTGCTTTTTTGATTTCATTTATGATAAATTCTGGAGATATACTTATCTCTTCACCTCTTGTTGCAGGAACAATACAATAAGTACATTGTTTATCGCATCCTAAAGATATATTTACACTTGCACGATAAAGTGCTTTTCTGTATTCTGAAAAAGCATAAGCAGTTTCATCGTGGTTAATGTCAATTTCTACAGCACCTTTTGTTTCTACTGCTTTAGAAATTTTAGAAACATTTCTAGCTCCAACTACAAAATCAACATAAGGAGCTCTTTTGATAATGTCACGACCAAGATGACTAGCAGTACATCCACAAACTCCTATTTTCGCATCTTTCTTTTTGACTTTTTTAAATTGTCCAAGTTCACTAAAAAGTTTTGCTACTGGTCTTTCTCTTACAGAGCATGTATTTATTATGATTAAATCTGCTTCTTCTAAAATATCAGTAGTGGTGTAGTCGTTGTGAGCATTTAATTCGGCAATTATGTGTTCAGTGTCTCTGGCATTCATTTGACAGCCAAGAGTTTCTATGAAAAGTTTTTTACTCATTTGTGAAGAAAATTACATTATATGTACTTCGTACATATACTCCTCATCTGAAAGCCCATATTTTACTTCTCTAAAATAGACATTGTATCCATCATTTTCAAAACTGTCTACTAAAGACATCATATTTTTATGAGAATTCTCTCTATCAAAATAATATATTTTATTTTCAGTTTCTTTTACTTCTTCTTTTAATTTCGAAAGTGTAATTTTTTTTGGTTTATCTGTTAATTCTTCTCTTGCTAATAAAATATCCATTAAATATTCCCTTAAATTTCTATTTTTTATAAATTAATTCCTTCTGGAATTTTAAGGATTATATCTTTTTATTGATTGGAAAAAGCTTAAGCTAAAATTGTGCAATAGAAGCTAAAAATCTTTATGCTTCTATGCTTACTCTATCTTTTCCACTTTGTTTTGACAAATACATAGCCTTATCTGCTCTTGCAAAAATACTTTCTTTTGTGTCGCCCGTTTTGTATGATGTTAAGCCAATACTACAAGTTATTTTACCAATATTTTTAAAATCATATTTTCTTATTGCAGAACAAAATTTTTCAGCAACTATTATAGAATCTTCAAGATGAGTATTTGTTAGTAAAACTACAAATTCTTCGCCACCCCATCTTGCAACAACATCGCTTGTCCTTGCATGTTTCTTTAAGAATTTTGATATTATTTTTAAGACATTGTCACCTTCTAGATGCCCATAAGTATCATTTACATGTTTAAAATCATCTATATCAATAATTGCTAAAGAAAACATAGAATTGTTATATCTTTTGATTTTTTCTATTTCTATAGAAATATATTCATCAAATCTATTTCTTGTAAAAACTTTTGTAAGATAATCTTTGCTAGCTTTTTTTACTAATTTTTGATATTTTTTGTCCAGCTGTTTATTTGCTTTATTAAGTTTTGTTCCTTTGTGTTTTAGCATTTCTACCCATTTACTATAAAAAAGTTTCATAAGATCTTGTTGTGTTATTTTTCCTAAAAGCTTATTGTTATTATCTACTACGACTATTCTTTTAAATTTTTTTGTTTTTATATAGTCTAGGGCTTCCGAGATAGAAATATCTTGTTTTATATATTCGACAGGCGAAATCATATAATTTCTTATAGGTCTTGTTAAGTCTTTTTTTGACTTTAGAAGTTTTATTATATCTTTTGTTGTAAATATTCCTATTGGTATTTCATTTTCAACAATTACAACAGCTCCATCTACTTTATCTTTTATATAAGAAATTACATTTAATGTGCTTTCGTTGGCAAAAGCTGTTTTGATAAAGTGATTATTTAAAAAGTTGCCTATAGATTGTTTTTTTATTAATAGCTCAGGATCAATTCCAGATATTATATCACTACAGGATAAAATTCCTATTATTGAATCTTTTTCATCAACAACTATTCTATAACTCTCAGAATTGCTAATCTTATCAAGCATACTAATAATGGAAGTATCTTTGTGAACTTTTTCTATTTGTTTAATTTTTATTTTATTAATTTTTGTGGAGAAATCTAACTTTTTTATTTTAAAATTAAAGAAATCTCCAGCAGTAAGTATAGAAAATGAATTTTTATTTTTTTTCTTAACGACAATCGTTCTTAATTCGCTTTTTTCTATTTTATTTATCGCTTCTTGTATTGTAGCTGTGTCTTCTACAAAACTAACATTTCTCGTTGCTACATCATATACTGTCAAATTTTCCATTGTAACTCCTTGATAATTTCTTTTAATAATATATATAATTATAACATATATATCATTAGTTTTATTTGGTATAAGCAAAATATAGATACAATACGAAACTACAAAGCAAATCTTTTGTGAAATTTCAAAAAATTACATTGCATTGTTAAAAAAAGGAATTAATAGATGGATAAAATTATAGATATTATAGATAGTATAGCTTATGAAAAAGGCTTAAAAGTGACTGATGTAGAAGAGGCTTTACAACAATCTTTAATACAAACAGCTAGAAAAATGGTAGATGAAAGTTTGGTATTTGATGCACAAATTAATAGAGAAAATAAAGAATTAAAATTATTTCAAAAAATTGAAGTTGTAAAAAATGATGATGAAAGATTGACTGCTGAATTTGTTATGGCTACAAGAGAAGACTGGGAAACAAAACAGGAAGTTGAGTATGAAAAACCAAATAATACAGAAAATTTTATTTCACTTGATGAAGCTAAAAAATTAGATTCTGATTTAGAAATAGGTGATTTTTTAAATTATGATTTAGAATTTGAATCAATGGGAAGAAATGCTTCTACAATATTATTTGGTAATCTTGAATATAGACTTCAAAAATTTATTTCAGATAATTTATTTGCAAAGTACGAAAGTCAAATTGGACATACGCTTACAAGTGTTGTTACAAGTATAGATAGAGAAGATAATACATTTGTAGAAATTGGTGAAGTTAGAGGAATTTTACCTAGAAAAAACAGAATTAAAGGTGAAGAATTTAAAGTTGGTGATGCGCTTAAAGCGGTAGTTAGATCAATAAGAGTGGATAAAAACTATGGACTAATCGTGGAAATTTCAAGAACAAGCCCAAAATTTTTAGAAGCATTATTGACTTTGGAAGTTCCAGAATTAAAAGATGAAAGAATTAGAATAGAAAGTTGTGGAAGAATTCCAGGTGTTAGAGCGAAAATAGCATTATCAACAATTGAGCCAAATATCGATCCAATTGGTGCAGTAGTTGGAGTAAAAGGTGTAAGAATTAGTGCAGTTAGCGAGCAATTAAATGGTGAAAATATTGACTGTATCGAATATACTACTATTCCTGAGATGTATGTAGCAAGAGCTTTAAGTCCTGCTATTGTACAAGGTGTTAAAATCGTAAAATCGAAAAAAGAAGACGAGAAAGATAAAGCTGTAGTAACAATCTCAAGCGATCAAAAAGCAAGAGCAATTGGAAGATCTGGATTAAATATAAGACTAGCTTCTATGCTAACAAAATGTGATATTGAATTAAATGAGATAGAAGGGGTAACACCTGCTGATACAGATGCTGCAAAAACACAGGAGAAAAGCAAAGATACATCTAGTTTGGAAGCGTTGTTTAATTAGGAAACATTGCAAAATGACATATTTTTTAATAATATAAATTTTTAATGCTATGATATTTAAAAAATATTAAGGTGTGAGATATGAAATTAATAAATAATGAAGTTCAAACAAAGATTTATGAGATAAGAGATGTCAAAGTTATGCTTGATAGTGATTTAGCAAAACTTTATCAAGTGGAAACAAAAAGAATAAATGAAGCTGTAAAGAATAATATAGATAAATTTCCAGAAGATTTTGTATTTTATTTAACAAAAGAAGAGGAAGAAAACTTGAAGTCGAAAATTTCGACTTCAAGTTGGGGCGGTAGAAGGAAGTCAATAAAAGTATTTACAGAGCAGGGTGTATATATGTTAGCAACTATTCTTAAAAGTAAAATAGCAACCGAAGTTACTATTAATATAATGAGAACATTTGCAAAACTAAGAGAGTTTGCATTGAACTATAAAGATATAGTAATAGAACTAAAAGATTTAAAAGAAGAATTGAAATTGACAAAAGAAAATGGGGAACAAAATACCCAGCATATTAAAACTGCATTTGAACTATTGTCTCAAATACTAGAAGATACTTCTAGGACTGATAAAAATTTGATAGGTTTTAGACCTGATATCGAGAAGAACGATGAGAATAGATATTAAATCAATCTTTGGATAAAATACCAAATATAAAATTTATAGACATAATAAAAGAAATACATTGGGAAAATAAATGGCACAATCAAATTATAAACTAGAAGAACACCTTAACGATTGGGTTAAATCCAAATTTAAAAAATTAGGATTAAAAAACCAAAATGATTATCATATAGAATCAGCAATTCCTGATTATCTAAAAGAAGCATTAAAAGGGCGTGCAAAAACTCAAAATAAAACAAACTTTGGTAAACCTGATTTTAGCCTTACTAAGTA
>JAOZVJ010000078.1 GCA_029938215.1 Arcobacteraceae bacterium
ATTAGTATAACATTTTGTAAGTGTATTAAAAGAGTTTCGTACATTTTGTTATTGCCTTTTTAATTTATTTTATACAAAGTGTTGAATTTGTTTGTATTAAATAAGTTTTTTAATATTTGACTCAAAGTGTTGTAACATTTTGTTAAGTATTTAAAGGCATTTTTATACAAAATATATTATAATTCTTTTATAATTTATACATTTTGAATAGGAAAAATTATGGAAAAGCTTGTTAGTTTTATCAGGGTAAATAAAAATAGTCCAGAATATACATCAACTCAAGTTGATGGCATTAAAGAGTACTTGATTGATAATAATCTTGAACTTCATGGTAGCGTAAAAGCTGAAGTGAGTATTCCTAATGAAGAGGAAAATATTTTTGTATTATTAGAAGATTGCAAAAAAGGCTGTATAGTCCTAGTGTATGATATAAATGTTTTTGGTAGAACTACCGCTTCTATTTTAAAAATGATTAATCATCTTTTGGATAATGAAGCTAGAATTATAAGTATTAATCAAAATCTTGATTTGGTAGATAGAAATGATATGCTTACTAAAATGGTGCTTGGTATGATAGGTATGACCATATCTTTGGAAAAAGATTTAATGAGTCTTAGAACAAAAGAAGCACTTACAGCAAAAAAATTAGATGGTGTTCATCTTGGTAAACCAAAAGGAACTATACAAAAGTCAAAATTTGATTTACAAAGAGATAAAATAGAAGAACTTCTAGGTTTGGGTTTATCCGTGAGAAAAATAGCTAAAATTTTAGGCTACAATAATCATATAGGACTTAATAATTATGTTAAAAAAAGAAATATCAGAGAAGAGTTGGAAGCTAAAAAGATAGCTTCTTAGTAAGCTGTCTTTCTTAGCTAGATTATTTCTCTTTTTATTTTTGAAGATAGTGCAGTAAGGATTTCATAACTTATTGTGCTATGTATTTTTTCTAATTTTTTAGTGTTGTCAAAAATTAGAATTTCTTTTTTATCACTATCAATACTAATATTATCCATAGAAACCTTTCCTAATAGTTCATATCCATCTTTTGTAAGAAATTTTATGCTTGGATCAATTCTAAGAAATCCATCGCCATAGCCAATATCATAGGTTGAAACTTTCATATCCTTTTTTGCTTTGAGAGTTGCTCCATATCCTATTTTTTGACCTTGTTTTAAAACTCTTGTTGAAATTTTATTTGAATATAAAGATAAAACAGGTCTTAATTTTGGATTATTTAATGGTTTTTCATTTTTAAGATAACCATAAGCAGCTATACCTATTCTACAAAAGTCTTCATTAAAATTATTATTTCTAAATAAAGCACTAGAATTACAGCTATGAAAGGCAATTTTAGGCATATTAAGTTTGGCACATATTTTTTTTGCTTTCTTTTTAAGTGCCTTAAATTGGTCTTTTTGCCAAAAATATTCACTGCTTAAAATATCAGCATTTCTATGGTGCATAAATAGGGACTTTATGATAAGTCCTTTTTTGAAAACCCCATCAATACAGGCTTGTAGCTCTTGTGGTTTTATCCCATTTCTATGCATACCAGTGTCAATTTTTATAGCAATATTTGTTCCAGAGTCTATTTTGTCGATATCTTGTATGCTATTGATTGTGATGTGAAAACTGTGTGCCAAAGTACCAGTTTCAATATCAGCTAAAATTAAGATTTGCTCAAAAAAATTATTGATTTTTTGAGCTTCTTTTATGGTTCTAACCACAGCTTTTGTGATACCAAACTCTTTTGACATTTGTGCAATTTCTAAAAGTCCATGACCATAAGCATTGTCTTTTAAAACTATTGCAATTTTTTCTTTTCCTCCTGCTTGTTCTGAGCAAATTTTAAGATTATGAAAAAAATTTGATTTATTGAGTGTTATTTTTGCCAATGTTTTTATCCGTTTCTATAAAATAATTTGACACAAGGATACTATCTTTTTCATTTAATACTTCTTTCAAATCATTAAGTTTGGATTCTTTAATAGCTTCAAATGTACCAAAATAGTTTAATAGTTTTTGTACTTTTGCATCCCCAATGCCCTTGATGCTTAAAAGTGAGATTTGCTTATCTTCTTTTCTTTTTTGTTTTTTATGAAAGTTAATAGCAACCCTATGCGATTCATCGCGAAGCATTTGAATAAATTGCAGTCTTTTATCACTAGAAGTTAATTTGATTTTATTATCTAAAGTATATAGAATATCATTTGCCTTCCCTTTTGCTCTATTTGCTTTCGCATCAATTTTTTCCTTTGAAATTGCTATCATATCAATATTAACTCCAGCACTTTTGCATATATCATTTGCAAGATTAAGTAAAGTTAATCCACCATCAATTATCCACATATCAGGTGGTGAATTTTCTTCAAATTTTGCTACTCTTCTCATTAAAATTTCTCTCATTTGTGAATATTCATCACGAGAATCCAAATTGTATAATCGATAATCTTCTTTGATAAATTTGTCGTTATCCCATACAACCATCGCTCCAACAGTAGCTTGTCCCATCATATGAGAGTTGTCAAAGCATTCAAATCTATTTGGCACTTTGTATAAGTCAAATAGTTCTTTTAAATCATTATTTATTTTATTTGTATTAATTTTATCTATCTTTAAAAGTTCTACACAATTTTTAAAAGCAACATCTAAAAGTTGTTTTTTTTGTCCTATCTTTGGTTTAATAAAAGAAACTTTTTTATTGAATTTATTACTTATAAAGTCCTCTAAACTACTTTTTTCTTCAAGCTCAAAAGCTACTAAAATATTTTTTGGAACATAAGGTAAATCTAGTGAATAATATCCAATAATTGCACTTTTGTAAATTTCACTTGGATCTTTTAAGTCTTCCGAAATATTTACAAATTTATGCGTAGTTGAAATTAATTTACCATTTCTAACAAACATTTTGACAACAATAGCTTTTAACAAACCTAATTCAACGATAAACAAATCATAATCTTCATCTTTTGCAAAATCTAAGGTTGATTTAACTTGTGATTTTTTTATTGACTTAATTTTATCTCTTAAAGTCATAGCTTCTTCAAATCTAACCTGACTACTATATTTTTCCATTTTTTGTTCTAATTGAAGAATTAATGCAGATTTATTTTGAATATACCCTACAGCTTCATTTAAAAGCAATAAATACTCTTTTTGTGTAATTTTATTTTCACAAGGAGCAAGACATTTTCCCATTTGATAAAATAAGCAAGCTTTACCATTGTTTATTCCAGATTTTCTCTGTACAAGTGGAACTATATCGTAAATACTTTCTAGCATATCTTTTACGCCACTGCTGTATGGACCAAAATATTTTATTTTTTTACCTTTTAGCACTTTGCGAGTTATAGCAAGTCGTGGAAATTTTTCTGAAAAATTTATAAAAATATAAGGATAAGTTTTATCATCACGAAGTAAAATATTGTATTTTGGCTTAAGTTGTTTTATAAGTGAATTTTCTAAAATTAAAGCATCATTTTCATTATCTACAAGTATATAGTTTATATCATAAATCTCACTAACCATCTTAAAAATACGAGCAGATAGTTTATCCGATGGGGCTAGGGCAGGGCTAAACCTAAAATAACTCTTTATTCTATTTTTAAGTATTTTTGCTTTACCTATATAAAGAAGTTTTCCATTTTTATCAAAATATTGATAAACACCGGCACAAACAGGAAGTTGTTTAATTTTGGCTTCAAGTGTTGGTGAATTATTGATATTTTATTTCCATTCTAAAGTATCTAGGAAATTGATCATCTATTTTTTTATCTATTTTTATTGGAAATGCTTTGACAATAGCAGATTTTATAAAGTTAAAATATTCAAAATTACCATTTATAAATTTTATATGCTCAAAGTTTCCATCTTTTAGTATTGTTATTCGTATTTTTACAAAGCCACTTGCTTCTTTTATTTTAATACTTGAAAGTTGTTTTATATTTGAATTTATTTTATTTTTTGTTGTTTTTAAAAAAAGATTTATTATTTGTTTTTGTTCTTTTTTTGAAATAATAGTGTTTGTATTAATTTCTTTTGCTGGATTGCTTATATTAGTATCTTTTTTGACTGTGTTTGATATAATTGGCAGAGAAGTTGTTTTTGATGAGATTTTTAAGATATGCTTTCCTTTTACCTCGTCTTTATCCTTACCTTGCTCTTTTTCTTTTTTGATATAAGTATTTTGCTGTATAGAAGAATTTTGTTCAACATAATCTAAAGTTGCAACAGTTATTGCATTTTGTTTTATTTTAATTTCATCATTGCTTGTAAAAATAAAGAAATATCCACTATATAAAAAGCAGCAAACAAAAAATAATATTCCAATATTTTCAAAAATATTTCTTGTTTTGCCTTTCACTTAAATCCTTATTATTAAACGCTATTAATTTATAAATTATGTTGATATTATAGTTATATTTTACTTAAAAATTTTATTTTTAAGTTCCAAAAAGCTAAAATAAGAGTTAAATTTAAATTATAAGATAGAGGAATATGATAAAATTTACAAATCAAAGTCTATTTGAAATAATCAATATTTTAAAATCATTAGTGGATAAATTAAAAACAAAAGAAATTATTGAGTTTGAAGTTTTAAATCCTGATATAACCACATCAAAATATGCTGGAAGTATAATCTTAGTAGATAATACAGAATATGTTTATAGGGGCTTTAAGGCTTGGGTTGATTTGGCAGAAATTTTATACTGTAAAATTTTAACACCTGTTTCTAGTGGTAAAAATAAAGTTATCATTAGTTTTGAAAAACTCAATACACAAAAATCATTTCATAAAAGTCAAGAAATCAAAGAAGAAAAATACGGCACAAATTCTACTTTTTCACAAATAGTTAAAACAGAAGAACCAGCTTTTTTGATGTATTATTTAAATGCTTTAAAAAATGTAAATATTAATAAACGATTAAGAATTTTAAATATAGGAATAAATAAAGCTGATGAGTTTGAAATAATTAGAAAATATGCAACTAATTTTAAAAATATGGAATTAGTAGGTATAGATTATTGCAAAAGTGCCATAGCTGAGGCTAAGCAGTTATTTGATAGTGATAATGTTTCTTTTATATCTTGTGACATAAATAAAATGGATACTTTAAATTTGGATAAATTTGATTTGATAATAAGTATTGGAACTTTACAAAGTACAAGTATAAATTTTACGACAACATTTATGTCTTTAGTACAAAATTATCTAAAAAAAGATGGTGCTATGATATTGGGTTTTCCAAATTGCAGATGGATTGATGGCGAGATGATATATGGAGCAAAAGCCAAGAATTATTCTTATCCTGAAATGTCTCTTTTGTATAAAGATGCTAATTTTTGTAAAAAATATCTTCAGCAAAAAAAATTTAGAGTTACACTTACCGGCAAAGACTATATTTTTTTAACTGCAACTTCTATAGCAAAGAGCATTAAGCTTTTTTAAACTTATCTTTGTATTGGCATTTTTGACATAGTTCTTCTACTGCTTTATTGTTTTTAAAGCCATTTATTATATTTTGTACTTTTAAAGATGATAAAATATTATTTAAAGATTTATTGTGCAAATTTCCTAAATTAACTTTTCCTTCACTATCCAAACAGCAAGGTACAACTATGCCAGAACTTAATATACCAAAATGTGATTTAAGTCCATGACAACTGCCTTGAGAAAAGTGTGTTGAATTTATATTGGGCCAAGTAAAAAGTTTATCAAAATGTAATTTGATTTGATTTTCTAGTCTTATTGAATCTTTATAATTTGTATTTGATAAATCAATATTAAAAAAGTTTTCCAAATGTTTAAAAACTTGATTATTAAAATTTTTTTCACTGTTTTGATTGTCTATATTCCATAGTCTAAAATTTATAAAATTATGTACTTTTTTTTCTAGTTTTAATTTGCATAATTCAAACATCGGTTTTAAATACTCTTCCAAAGTCCTATTCATTTCATTTTTATTAAAACTATTTAATGAAAAATTAATTTGTTTGATTGCTTTATGCAAAAAAAGTGAAGTATCAAAGTTTTTTAAGTAATATCCCGTAGTAGTAATATGTACTTTAAAATTATGCTTATAAGATAAGTCCAAGTAGCTTTCAAGATTTGATAAAGTTAATGGATCGCCAAATATATGATAGACTATTTCTTTGGTATATGGTTTAAGTTGAACTAAAATATCTTCAAAAAATACTAAACTCATAGTTTGAGATGGTAAATTTTTTACAGGACAAAAACTGCAAGACAAGCCACAAATATTGGTAAGTTCTATATATACTTTATTAAATTTCACAAAAGAATTTTACCATATATTCACTTAGGAAAATTATAAATCATATATTCACAATTCTTTAGATATAATTCTAGAATAAGACAAATAAAAGGAAATAAAATGCTTGTTGCTCCTTCAATTTTAAGTGCAGATTTTGGAAAGTTAGATGATGAAATAAGAGCTATTTGTGATGGTGGTTGTGATTTAATTCATATTGATGTGATGGATGGGCATTTTGTTCCTAATATGACTATTGGTCCTGTTGTGGTTAATTCCGTAGCAAAAGTTGCTACAAAACCTTTGGATGTGCATTTGATGGTAGAAAACAACAGTTTCTTTGTTGATTTGTTTGCTTCGTTTATGCCAGAATATATTTCATTTCATATTGAAAGTGAAAAACATCCGCATAGAGTGATACAGAAAATAAGAAATTTTGGTGTAAAACCAGCTATTGTTTTAAATCCACATAGTACTCCTGAGTCTATTGAATATTTGCTAAATGATTTAGATATGGTTTTACTTATGAGTGTAAATCCTGGATTTGGAGGGCAAATTTTTATTGATTCTGTAATAAAAAAAGCAAAAAAATTAAAAAAATTAATCAATAAGCATAATCCAGATTGTCTTATTCAAGTAGATGGTGGAGTTAATGATAAAAACATTAAAAAACTAAAAGATGCTGGAGTTGATATCGTTGTTGCAGGTAGTTATGTTTATGGTTCTAATGACTATGAAAAAGCTATTGCTTCTTTAAAAATTTAAAATAAATATTATATTTTAATAATGGGGTAATAAATATGAAAATAAAGATTTGTGGAATTACTAATTTAAAAGATGCAATTGATGCTATAAACGCAGGAGCCAATGCTTTGGGTTTTGTTTTTTATCCAAAAAGTCCAAGATATATTGAGCCTCTTGAAGCTAAAAAAATAATAGAGCATCTTCCTCCATTTGTACAAAGTGTTGGACTTTTTGTAGAAGAATCTGTCCAAAATATTGACTATATAGCCAAAATAACAAAAATAGATTTGGCACAGATACATTTTGAAGCCAATCAACACCTTTATGATAACTTAGAAGTTAAAACAATACGAGTCATAAGAGCAAAAACTAAAGAAGATATCTTAAAATATAAAGATGATTATGTTCTTGTAGATGCTTTTGTTGAACAGTTTGGAGGCGAGGGCAAGCGACTTGATTTAAAATGGTTTAAAGATGTTGATTGTTCAAAAATTATACTTGCTGGCGGATTAAAAAGTGAAAATTTAAAAGAATTAAATGGTTTTGGTTTTTATGGTGTTGATGTTAGTAGTGGTGTTGAAGTAGTTAAAGGTAAAAAAAATAAACAAAAAATGATAGAGTTTTGTGCAAAAGTAAATGAAATATCTTGATAAACTAATAAGTAAATTAAATAAATCCTCATTAAAATTATCTACTTTTAAATCAATAATTGGAAATCAAGATAGATTTTTTGATAATATTGATTTAGAAATAGAGCTTCTTATATCAAATGGTTTTCCAATTGAAATAAAAGAAGACAGGGTTTATTTGAAAACTGCAAACACTTCTATAAAAGATCAAATTTTTTGTATAGTAGATATTGAAACAACAGCAGGCAAGGCAAAAGATGGACAGATAATAGAAATCGGTGCAGTAAAATATCAAAATGGACAAATGGTAGATAAATATGAAAGTCTAGTAAATGCTAGAGAAATTCCACGAAAAGTGCAAGAGCTTACTGGAATTACTTTAGATATGTTAAAAGATGCCCCGTCACTTCAAGTAGTAATGGAAGAGTTTAAAATATTTTTAGAGGATTATGTTTTTGTGGCTCATGCTATTAGTTTTGATTATAAATTTATTAGCAATACAATGGAGCAGTTTGATTTAGGAAAATTGCAAAATAGGAAAATTTGTACTATTGATTTGGCAAAAAGAGTAATAGCAACGGAAAAATATGGTTTGCAATTTTTAAAAGAGTTGTTAAATATTGATTTGGACAATCATCATCGTGCTTATAGCGATGCTTTAAGTTCAACTATTGTTTTAGAAAAATGTTTGCAAGATTTACCAAAAGATATTAAAAATATTGAAGATTTGATAAAATTTAGCAAATCAGATAATTTAAAAGTAATAAAAAAAGATAAGGTATTAAATGAAAAAGTGCAATAAAAAATTAAAAGAATTGATAGAAGATGTTGTTTTACTAGATATTGAAGATTATATTGATGATATATTTGAAGAGATAGCAAATGATAAAAATGCAAGTGATGAAAATAGCAAAGAATTAAAAGAGATGCATGAAATGAGAAAGGAATTTCAAGATATTTTGGAAGATATTAAAAATGATGATTTAGATGAGGAAGAATGCAGTGAAATTTTTGAAGAAATTTCACTTATGATAAAAGATTAACAAT
>JAOZVJ010000079.1 GCA_029938215.1 Arcobacteraceae bacterium
TAAAAGACCCAATGGTTTTAGAGTTTTTAGGATTGGAGCAAAAAAGCCACTATTACGAAAAAGATTTAGAACAAGCAATCATTTCAAATTTGCAAGATTTTCTACTTGAACTTGGTAATGGATTTTCATTTGTATCAAGACAAAAAAGGATACATATAGACGGAGATGATTTTTTTGTAGATTTGGTTTTTTACAATAGACTACTTCAATGTTTTGTAATATTTGAAATCAAAACACATAAACTTACTCATCAAGATGTGGGACAATTACAAATGTATGTAAATTATTATGATAGAGAAGAAAGAGAAGATTTTGAAAATGCTACAATAGGCGTACTGCTTTGTGCAGATAAAAATGACACAGTAGTTAAATATACATTGCCACAAGACAATAAAACAATATCTGCTAGTAAATATCAGCTTTATCTTCCATCAGAAAAAGAACTTATAAAAGAGTTAAATCGTGAGTTGCGAGAAATAGATAGATAGATTATTAAACCAAAATAAGGGCAAAAATGAATAAAATTACAAAAAAATTATTGTATGCAATAATAACATTAACAATACTAACACTAGGAGAAATGATGGCACAAAATAGCCTACCAAAATATTATGAAAAAACTTTAGACAATGGTCTAAAAATAGTAGCAGTACCTTTAAAAAATGGTACAAATGTAATCTCAACTGATATTTTTTATAATGTCGGTAGTCGTGATGAAATTATGGGGAAAAGTGGCATTGCTCATATGCTAGAGCATTTGAATTTTAAATCAACAAAAAATCTAAAAGCTGGAGAATTTGATGAGATAGTAAAAGGTTTTGGTGGAGTTAATAATGCTTCGACAGGTTTCGATTATACTCATTATTTTATAAAATCAAGTTCTAAAAATATGTCAAAATCTCTTGAGTTGTTTGCTGATTTGATGGAAAATTTAACTTTAAAAGATGAAGAATTTCAACCAGAACGAGATGTTGTTACAGAAGAAAGAAGATGGAGAACAGATAATAATCCTATGGGATATTTGTACTTTAAATTATTTAATAATGCTTTTACATATCATCCTTACCATTGGACTCCTATTGGATTTATGGATGATATTTTAAATTGGGATATTGAAGATATTAGAAATTTTCATAAAAAATTTTACACGCCAAAAAATGCAATAGTATTAGTAACTGGAGATATAGACAAAGATACTGTATTTAAAGAAGTTGAAAAACATTTTAAAGATATAAAAAATACTACTGAGTCAAAACAAATAATCAAAAACTTGCATACCGCAGAACCAAAACAAGATGGTGCAAAAAGAATTATAGTACATAAGGATTCGCAAGTTCAAATGTTAGCAATTACTTTTCATATACCTGATTTTAATCATAAAGATCAAGTCGCACTATCTGCTTTAAGTGAACTTTTAAGTAGCGGAAAAAGTAGTAGATTAAATGAGCTTTTAATAGATAAAAAACAAATGGTAAATACTGCTTATGCTTACAATATGGAGCTTAAAGACCCTGGAGTATTTTTATTTTTAGCAGTTTGTAATCCAAGCGTAGATGCAAAAGATGTAGAAAAAGAAATCTTAAACGAGATTGATAAAATAAAAAAAGGTGATATTTCACAAGAAGAACTAGATAAGATAAAGATAAATACAAAATCTGACTTTATTTTTTCTCTTGAAAGCTCTACTAGTGTTGCAAATCTTTATGGTAGTTATTTGGTAAGAGGTAATATTGAGCCACTATTTGAGTATGAAAAAGCTATTGAAAATCTAAAAATAGAAGACATAAAAAAAGTTGCTAATGAATACTTAAATGCAAATAATTCAACTACTGTTATTTTAAAAAAATAAAAAGTTAAGGTATCAAAACCTTAACTTTATCGCCTGATTTTAAATTTTTTGAATCATCGTTTTGAATTAAAAGTGCTATATCTCCTAGCATATTAGTTAGAATTGCACTGGTTCCTACTTTCTTGCCATTTGTATCTACATAATAATTTCCATCTTTATAATTTAAATTACATGCAGTAAATACTGTCTTGATAGTTTTTTTAGGAAAATCATGCGTAATAATTGCATCTTTTATATTTAAGGCTTCATTGCTTCCTTTTAGTTTAAAAATCAAAGGTAAAATATAAAGCATAAATGTCACTGTACTTGAATATGCAAATCCAGGAAGTCCTACAATAAACTTATTGTCTTTTTTAGCAAAAATTAAATGTTGCCCTGGTTTTATAGTAACACCTTGAAATAACACTTTACAACCAAGTTCATCTTTAATAATATCTTTTACAAAATCATAATCGCCGACACTAACTCCGCCAGTTGTTACAATGATATCTGATGTTTTAAGTGCATCTTTAAGTAGATTTAAAATAGACTGCCTATCATCTTTTACTACACCTTTTTGATTTACATTTGCACCATATTTTGCAGCAATTGCTTGAAGTGTAATATGATTTGAGCTTCTTATTTGTGCATCATTTGTTTGCTCTTCTCCCAAATCTAATATTTCGCTTCCAGTACTTGCGATTGCCACTGTTGGTTTTACATATACTTTAACTTGTGAAATATTTAAACTTGCCATTACTCCAATTTGAGCAAAATCTATAATTGTGCCTTTTTTAATAAGAACTTCATCTTTTTTATAATTTTCACCAACTTCTCTAACTGAAAAGCCATTTTTTACTTTTTCATTTATGATTATAAAATCACCTTCTACCGTTACATTCTCAATAGGTATTAGAGTGTCACTTCCTTTTGGCATAAGTGAGCCTGTAAAAGTTTTTATACAAGTTCCACTTGTAACTTCTGAAGTTACAATACTTCCTGCAGGATTTTTATCAATAATTTTTATTTTATCCAATTTTAAATCATCAAATTTTATAGCATAACCATCCATAGCAGATGTTTCAAATGCTGGAGAATTTTCAAAAGCAATTATATCTTCTGATAAAACTCTATTTAAGCTGTCACTTATAAAAAGTTCCTCTGTTTTAGTTGGTTTAATATCTAAATTTTTTAATATTTCTAAAGATTGTTTATATGTTATAAATTTTTTATGCAATGTATTTATCCTCATTTTTTGTAACTTTATATTGTAATGACATAATAACAAATTTTAAGTAAATATATGCTAGTATAAATCCAAAAATAAGAGAATTTATAAAAGGGTTATATTAATGGTTTATATTGATAATGTTTATGCCGATGAAGTTATGGATAGTAGAGGAAATCCTACAGTTAGAGCAACAGTTGTTTTAAGTGATGGTACTAAAGAAAGTGCAATAGTACCAAGTGGTGCTAGTACAGGAAAAAGAGAAGCACTAGAATTAAGAGATGCTGACGATAGATATATGGGCAAAGGTGTTTTAAAAGCAGTTGAAAATGTAAATACTAGAATTGCTGATGAGCTATTAGGACTTAGCCCATTTAATCAAGCAGAAATTGATGCTACAATGAAAGATATTGATGGAACCGATAACTATTCAAGTCTTGGAGCAAATGCAGTTTTAGGTGTATCTATGGCAGTTGCTAGAGCAGCAGCAACCTCACTTAAACTTCCTTTGTATAGATATTTAGGCGGTGCAAATGCTATGACTATGCCTGTGCCTATGTTTAACATTATCAATGGCGGAGAACACGCAAATAATAGTGTTGATTTTCAAGAATATATGATTATGCCTATTGGATTTGAAGATTTTAGAGAAGGGCTTAGAGCTACTTCTGAAATCTATCAAAATCTTAAAAAAATAATTGATGATATAGGAGAAAGTACTGCTGTTGGTGACGAAGGTGGATTTGCTCCAAATTTAAAATCAAACGAAGAGCCATTGCAAGTTATAATGAAAGCTATCGAAAAAGCAGGATATAAAGCAGGCGAACAAATTGCATTAGCACTTGATGTTGCTGCTTCAGAACTTGTAAATGATGCAGGATTTTATGTATTAAAATCAGAAAATAGAGAAATTACATCTGAAGAATTAGTTAATTATTATGCCGATCTTTGCGATAAATATCCAATAGTTTCTATTGAAGATGGACTTAGCGAAGATGATTGGGATGGTTGGAAAATTTTAACTCAAAAATTGGGCGATAAAGTTCAGCTAGTAGGAGATGATTTATTTGTAACAAACGCAAGTATTCTTAACGAAGGTATTTCAAAAAATATTGCAAATTCAATTTTAATAAAACCAAATCAAATAGGCTCAATTAGTGAAACTATGCAAACAATTAGACTTGCTCAAAGAAATAACTATAATTGTGTAATGTCACATAGAAGCGGAGAAAGCGAAGATACATTTATTGCTGATTTTGCTGTTGCTTTAAACTGTGGTCAAATAAAAACTGGAAGCACTGCTAGAAGCGATAGAATTGCTAAATACAATAGACTTCTTGAAATTGGTACAGAAATTGGCTATTCTGAATATTTAGGGAAGCAACCTTTTTCTAAAAAATAAAAGTGTCTAAAAAAAAAGTAAGCTTTATTTTATTGACAACTTTGGCTGTAATAGTTACAGTCATTTTTGCCAATTATATTTGTGAACTTACATTTAAAGGAAAAAATTCATTAAAAGTTTACAATAAATTAAAGCATACAAAAGTGCAATTGCATTATAATATTAGACAATTACAATTTGACAATGCTAGATTACAAAAAGAATATTTTGAATTAAAAAATTTGGAGCCCGAAGAATGATGAAAAAAAGTTTTTTTATATTAATCTTATTGATATTTTCAATAAATGTATTAAATGCAAGATCAAATCCATTTGAACCGACAAGTACTTACAATGAAGAGCTAGAAGCTTTAAAAAATCCTCCAAAAACTGTCGCAAATCTTGTCAAAGATATAAAAATAGAAAAGATTGCTCAACAAAAACAACAACCAATAATCAAAAATAAAATTGTAAAAAAGATTATAAAACCTAAAGAAGAGATAATTTTTAAAAAACCAATAAAAATTGTATTGAAAGACAAAACTATCAATAAAAATGTCTGCACTAAACAAATAAAAATTTATAAATATAATCTTCTTCCATTTGTAGATATAAAAATTGTAGAAGATATTATGTATGTAAAAACTGATTATATATTAAAAGAACATTTTAATTTAAAAGAAGAAAATAAAATCGTTTTTGATTATTCTAAGAAAAAAAGATTTTATACAAAAAGAGAAACTTTATCAAGCCATAAAGATTTTAATAAAATTATAATTGGCGCTCATCCAAAAAAATCATATTTTAGAGTTGTTATTCAAACAAAAGATGATATTTCTAATTATAAAATAAAAATAGATAAAAAAGATTTAGTTAGTATTAAAAGAATTAGAAATAATTCTAATTAGCAACATAGATATTATTACCTCGAAAATAGCAGCTAAAATAAAACTAAAAAAATAAAACTGCGTAATGCTATTATTTTGAAATGCTAAAGTTGCAACGGCAATTAAAAGAGTTAATGGCTGAGAATGAGAAATAGCAAGTAACAAAGATGATTTTACCCCTATATCTTTAACAAACAATGAAGATCCAATAATTCTTATTAAAATCATTGAAAAAGTGATAAGCAATGCAGTTACTATAAGATTATCAATAAATAATGATTTTAACTCAAACGAAGTTCCAATCCAAACAAAAAATATTGGTACTAACCAACCAAAACCAAAATGCTCCAATTTTGTAGGTAAAGATTTATTATGCTGAAAAAATGTTGCTATAAAAACACCAGCTATAAAAGTGCCAAGAGCAACTTCCAAATGTAAATAAAGCATTAAAGCAATCATCATAAAAAATATAGCCATTGAAACCCTGATATCTTGTTCTTGCGTATCTACTTGTGGCATTAATTTTGTTTTAATTTCTGGAAACCACCAAATTAAATTATGAAATAAATTATAAGACAATACCATAGCTACAAAAACAACACACAATACAAATAAACTTTTATAAAATTCTATTGTTAATCCAAATTCTAAACCAGCACTAACTGCCGTAAGGACAACAATAGATACAATTTCACCAATTAAGCCAACAGTAATTGCCAAAGTAAGCCATTGCGTTTCTCCATATTCTTTTTTTAAGGAAGCTAGTAAACCTATTGATATAAGTGGCAATGTTACTATAAATATTTTTGCCAAATCAAAATAAATGGCAATACCACAAGATAGCACATATAAAAGCAATGTATATAAAAAAGCTTTTTTAATAATATGCGAAGATACTTTAAATATTTTTTTAAAATCAATTTCAATACCTGCTAAAAACATAAGATATAAAAAACCAAGTTCAGCAACCAGATCAAAGATATGATTTTTTGACATAAATCCCAAAGATACCGCAATAGAACCTAAAATTATTTCAATAGGAATAGTTGGTATTTTTGTAAATTTTGAAATTAACGGTGAAGAAAATAAAATTAATGATAAAATAATAATAATTGATATTTCATTTTCCATAAATACTTATCCTTCACAATTCTTTGCTATTTGAAAACCTAATCTTTCTAAATTTTCTAAATCTTTTGATACATTTTCTCCGTCAGTTGTAAGATAATCACCTATTACAATCGCATTCGCTCCGTATTCAAAAATATCATATTGTCGTTCCTTAAAAGTTACTTCCCTACCGCCTGCAACCATAAGCATATCTGAATCTAAAATTTCTCTTGCTTTAGAGATTATCTTAAAAGAAGTATCCACATCCAAAGTATTATTTTGTATTGGTAAAGCTTTATTTGGATGAAAAAAATTAAGAGGTACATTTTTTGGATTTAAAAATGCTATAGAATTAAGCATAGATATTCTATCTTCTTGAGTTTCACCTAAACCAAAAATACCTCCACAAATCAAATTAAGTCCAACTTCATTTATATTTAAACAAGTTTGAAATCTATCATTCCAACTATGAGTTGTGCAAATTTGATTATAAAATTCTTTTGAAGTTTCTAAATTATGATTATAGCTATCAACACCTGCTTTTTTTAATTCTTTTAGCTGTTCAACTGATGCTAAACCATTGCAAGCAATTAAATTGATATTTAAGTTTTCATTTTTAACAGCACGAGCTGCATTACAAAGAAATTCTAGTCTTTCATCAGTTAAACCACCACCAGCAGTAACTAAGCAATATCCTACAGCTTTATTTTTTTTAGCAATATTTGCTTCATAAACTATATCATCTATTGATTTTCTTTTATATCTTTTTATAGTTGCTTTGTGCCTAACACTTTGAGTACAAAACCTACAATCTTCATTGCAAGTACCACTTTCAACATTATTTATAGCACAAAGAAAGACTTTTTTATTATTTTGATTCATTACTTCTCTTATATTTTATAATTTTTGTTTGCCATATTTTTTCATCAGGCTTTTTGAAATTATATGATATTTTATATTGATTTTTAGTTATCTCCAAAAGAACACATTCTGTAAGATTCTTTTTTCTTGCACAAATTTCTCCTGGATTTATAAATAATGTATCATTTGAATAAGAAGACTCAAAAAAATGAGTATGTCCTGAAATTATAATATCAGTATCACCATTTAAATAAAAAGGCAAATGCATTAATTTAAATGAAATATCTTTAACATTAAAATAATAAGGCTCTTTATATATATTATACTTTTTTTGAATAGCAATTAAACTTGCATCATTATTTCCAAATACACTCACATAAGGAAGTTTAGAGTTTTTTAGAAGTTTTAAATTTTGTTCTATTTCTAAATCACCCGCATGTATTATATAAGTAGCTCCTTGCTGTTTTAAATATTCTATAGCCCGTGAAGTTAATTCCGATTTTTTATGACTATCAGATAAAATAGCTATTTTAATTGATGTTTTTATAATAATTCCTTATTTTTTAATAATTTTTCATAAATAAAAGTTCTATCATAAACTTTTTTTAAATATTTTCTTGTTTCCATATACGGCAAAGTTCTCATAAGCTTTTTATATACTTGATTTGATGTCATAGTATTTATTATCTTAAAAGCATTTTTTGTATTTGAATTTTTTGTAAAACTTCTGGCAACATTTTTAGCTCCTGTGTTATATGCGCATATTGTACACAATAGTTTGCTTGTGGGGTCTTCTATATCTTTTAAATACCTATAATATAAAATATGCAAATAAGCACTTCCTATTTTGATATTATTTTTTGCGTTATAAAGATAAGATGATGGTAAAACTTTTTTCTTACCATATAAAAAATAATATGAATCAATACCGGCACTTTTTGGAACTATTTGCATTAAACCAAAAGCAGGAATATGACTTCTTGCCATTGGATTAAAACTACTTTCACTATGAATAACTGCATAAATTAAACTTGGTTTTATTTTTTGTTTTATTCCATTTGAATTAACATCATTTACATATAATCTTGCTTTTTTTATCAATGATTTTGATGGCATTTTTAAAGATACTTTATATATAAATTTATTTCTTTTTTTTATTTTTTCAATAGGTTTATTTTTAATTATTTTAATATATTCTTGTTTTGATTTTTTATCTATTATATCTTTTACAATTGGTTGTTTTTTTGTAATAACCGGATACGATTTATTAAGTCTT
>JAOZVJ010000145.1 GCA_029938215.1 Arcobacteraceae bacterium
CCTCCATGTTTAATTATAAACTCATTATAATGAGGTTTCTTGCTTTTTGCACTTTTCATAAGATTCATTTGAAATTTATTCATAGCTAAATGTCCTGCTTTTACAGCTTTCTCTATAGGTTCTGCATCTTGAGGTAAAAATATTTTCCACGCTGCTGTTTCAAACATAGCTTCTGCGGAAGTATTTTGAGTGAAATCCACTATTCTTTGAGAAATTAACATAGTAATACCATTATATTTTCTAATTCTTCTAGCAAAATCTTCCAAGAAATTTACAAATAGTTCAGAATCCAAAAGTCTCCAAGCTTCATCTACACCAATCAATCTTTTTGTCTTTTTGTCTTTCAAATAACCTATAAATGCTTCTTGTGCCATTCTTTGTAAAACACTCATAGCAATAACGGGCATAACAGGAGAATCAGCTATATCGTCAAGCTCTGTTATCATAAAATTTGATTCAAAATTTACATTATTTGCACCATTAAAATATTTATAATAAGGGGCATTTGGTATGCCGTAATTTTCTAATCCAACAATCATACCGTCAAGAAGTGAAACTATTTGATTACTACCACCGCTACCAAAATTTTCAGAATTTTTACTTAGAATATCTCTTTTTATATCCTCTAATGCTTCTCTTACTTGTTTCATTCCTGCTTTTTTACCACCACCTACTTTAAAAGCTTGTTCTACGGCTTTTATAATAAAACGAACCATCATTGTTAATTCCATTTTTTCTAAGGAACTTGAATTATCATCTTTATATAAATTTCTTAATTTAATACCCATCATCAAGCCAACTATAGGTACTATTGTTTCAAACTCATGTTCGTGGATTACCGTTATCTCTTCACTTGATTCTTCATCATATATTTTTTTTGTATTAATATTTGTAAAAAAATTCACACACATATCATTATCTACAGGAAATTCTAAAAATTGTCCTCCAATCCTTTTACAAAATTTTTCATAACTTCTACCAAAGTCAATCATTCTTATTTGAGCACCTGCTGTTAATAAATTCATTTGAAAATCATTAGTAAAAAAAGACTTACCAGAACCCATTGGTCCAATAACACATAAATTGTAATTAGTTTTGCTTGCAAAAAAATCTATTGTGATAATTTGTCCAGTTGGTCCAAAATATAAATGAGAAGCTTCTCCAATGCCCTTTGAATCTCCAATCAACGGAGCAATTTGTGCATTATTTGATTTAAAATTAATTTCCATTTTAGAGATATTAGCATGTACTACTTCTGAATATTGTAAAGGTAATGACATCATCAATGTAGAATATGCAATTTGTGAAAAATTTTCTTCTTTTAAAAGCCAACGACCAGGTATTCCTTCAAAACTTTTTTTGATACCTCCTGTGTATTGGTCCAATTTGTTCAAATTATCTTCAAATAAGGTTAGAGTCCACATAGCATCAAGTACAATTTCTCCCATCTGATCTATATAATAAATAATATCTTCGCTTTCTTGTTTTCTTATTTTTATTTCAGGCATTTTCTTTTCTAATGTAACGCCTAAGCCATTTAATTGTCCTATGTTCCACTTAGCTTTACTAAATGCTTTCTTTTTTCTTTTTTCTACATTTTTAAAATTTATTACTAATGATAATAAAAAAGGACAAGGAAGATGAACTTGATAGTCATTACCTAGCTGATCAAAAAAAGCAGATTGGTAGCTAAATAAATCAACATTTTTGGGAAATTTCTCTGTTGTTAAAACTTTAGCATACCAATTTCCCTTTTCTCCAAGCTTTAGTGTTCCATTATCTGGACTTAATTCAATTTTATTTCCTCTTGCTATTTGCTTGTTAATTTTAGTCATAGTATCATTACTTTTACTTTGCTGACTAATTGAAGGATTTAAGACTTCTTTTAAATAAGGAATTAACTCATCTGCTGGCATTTTTTCGCCACCAATATCTCTTAAAACTCCTAAAATTTGATTGTATTGTTGTTTTATTTTATATTCATCCGCATCATAAGGAAAAAGTATTGAAATAGTATGTATAAAGTTCCTAGCTCTTAAATCTGCATCTTTCCCCATCATGCTTTCGGTTCGCCAATTATTGTAACTTTTATTCCTATTTTCTATAAAATCAGCAAGCACTTCTGGGTTTTTTATATTAATATTTTTGGCACTATGTAATTTTTTATATGAATCACAAACTACACTAATGTTTCTACTAGCATAAGCATTTATGTGACAAACAGTATCATCAGATACTATTAAACCTAACATATTAACTACTAAATTTTCTATACTTTCGCTCAGGTAAGGCGGTGGAGTAACTTTAAAAACTGCTCCTTTCCTGCCATCTGCCATAGTATAAATTCCCATATCTTCTGCGTCTTTGTCTTCTGCGTATGTTCTATGAAATAGCATTTTAGAAATTGTTCTTCTGTCGCTCAATGCAGTAAGTTGATCTTTTTTAAAGACTTCGTGATTTTCTTTTAGTACAGGAGGAAGAACAAAATTCTTTATTTTTTTAGT
>JAOZVJ010000012.1:0-13703 GCA_029938215.1 Arcobacteraceae bacterium
ATGTAAATTCAGGAATTACAACATTTGGATCAAAAATATCAAATCCCAATATATTTAATAATGGTAGTATGAATGATGTTTTTGTTGCTTCTTCTGTGCTAACACTGTCCTTGTTCTTCTCTATTCTGTCTGATAACTTTTGTATCTGATTTTCGAATTCCATTTGCCGTCCTTTGTTTAACTATTTATTGATTAACATTATAGTTGTTTAATACTGAAATATCATAGTAATAGATTTAATTTTGAATGTCAACATATTTAATCAAGGTGCATAATACCAAAAATGTTGTTTTTGCTATAAATAGTCGTATAAAATGACATATTTGTTGATTTAAGTTTAAAATAAGTCAGAGTGGTTTCCGACTCTTGCTAATCCTAATTCTAAAATATTATCATTAATTTTATATATCAATAATAAATCTGGTTTTATATGACATTCTCTACAATTATTATAATTTCCGATTAACTTATGGTCTTTGTATTTTTTTTCTAATTTTTCTTTCTTTTGTAATTTTATAATTATTTCTTTCAATAAAGTTTTATCAGTGTCTGATAATTTTTTATAATCTTTCTTAAAACTTTTAGTTCTAAATAAACTCAACATTTAATTGTCCAAATCATTAAATAAATCATCTATATTATTAAAAGTTTGTCCCGTATGATTTTCTAATTCCTCAAGTGCCTTTTTGGTTTCTTTGTTTGGAATTTTAACTTCAAAAGGTAATCCATTATTTAATACAATCATATTGTTAAATACACCAATTGCTTGTGAATATGTTAAGCCTATTTGATTTAAAATATTTTTAGCTTGAAAATAATTTGTTTCCTCTATTCTTATTGTTGTTTGTGTTTTCATGTAATACTCCATTTTATATTAAAATAATATCCCAAAATGAATATAAATATGCTTAAATAGTTAAGTTGGATTAAGATATAACGGCTAAATTTATTTTTATTAAATATTCTGAATACTATTTACTTACCATAAAGTAGGGGTATTATGTTGCTAATTTATTCTATAAACCATAGTATTGTTCGATGATATTGGCATTTTAAGAGTTTACCAAAATAGATAAAGAAACCCTATCTTTTACATCTAGTTTTTCAAAAATATTGCCAATATGTTTTTTTACTGTCACAAGTGCTATCTTTAAACTTTGAGCTATTTCTTTATTTGAATTTCCTGATGCCACAAGTAAAGCTACTTCATTTTCTTTTTTTGTTAATTTTTCAAACATTTTATTTTTTTTAGGTTCTGCACTAATATTTATCTGCTTAATTATATAATTCATCAATTCAGGATAAACCCAAGTATTTCCATCCTGTACAACTTTTAAAATATCATTTAAAACATTTTTTTCAATATATAATTTATAGTATGATTTAACACCTTTTTTTATCAAAAGAGTGCCTTCCGCAAGATTTGGAGTATTTCTTAAAGCAATTACTTTCAAATTAGATATCTCTTTTGTAAAATTTAAAATTTCGTAAATATCTTCAAACTCATCTAAATTTAAAATTAATAAATCATCAGCTTTATATGAAATATCAAATATTTCATTTTTATCTTTTAAAAGACTTGTTTCTTTATCTTCTAAACTTGATTCTAAATGCTTTCTAGCTTTATTGTCATTACATACTAAATAAATCATAATCAATCCTTTTGAGTTGATCTTAATATTGGTTTGAGAACAAAATCTAAAATAGTTTTCTTTCCAACTATTATATCTGTATTAACTTTCATACCAACTTTTAATTTATATTTTTTATTATTATCCAAATAATTTTTTTTAGTTTTTATTTGAACCAAATAATAAGTATTGCCGCTTTGCTTATCTGTTTTTGTATCAGGGCTTATATTTGTTATTTCACCTTCTAGGTTGCCATAAATTGCATAATCAAAAGCAGTTACTTTTAAAAATATTTTTTGTCCTATAAATAATTTTCCTATATCTTTTGGAGCAATTTTTACCTCAGAAATCATAGCTACATTGTCAGGAACTATTGTTACTAATTCTTCAGATGGATTTATTGAGGAACCTATTGTATTAACTAATAATTCTTTTATAACGCCATCTACTGGTGTTCTTATAGATGTTCTTTTAGTAGTTTCTTTTAAATCTTTAATGATCTCTTCAATTCTTGATATTTCAGAAACAACTTTGCCATATTCCTCTTTTGCATTATTTTGAAAAGCAAATTTTGCCTCTTTTATTTTATTTTTAATCTCATTTATTGCATTTCTTGTTTGATTTTGTTTTTCTTTCGCCGACATAAGATCAGATAACATACCATTAACTTCTCTTTGAATAATTGCTATATCATATTTTGAAAATATCCCTTTTTGAGATAAATTTCTACTTTCTTCTAGCTCCTCTGCCCTACTTAAATAATTTTCTTCAAGCACTAAAAATGAATTTTTAGTATCTTTTAAAACGCTTTCATTTGATTTTAATTGTTCGTCAAATTTAGCTATTTTGCTTTTTAATTCTTTACTATTTGTAATATATCTATTTTTTTCTATTTTTATAAATTTTGGATATTTAGATTCAAAATCAATATTTTTTTTCATTTTAATATTGTTTGCTTCTGCTTCTAATCTTATTTTTTTTGCATTAAACTCTGCTAATCTTTTACTATTTTCATCAAGTTTAATTTTATATGATATATCATCTAATTTTAATAATATTTGTCCATTTTTTACTCTATCACCCTCTTTAATATGTATAATAGAAACAATACCACCTTCCAAATTTTTTATGCTTTTCACTTTTGTAGTTGGTATTATTTTTCCTTCACCTCTGACAATTTCTTCTATGTCAAAACTAATTGCCCAAACAAAAAACATAAAAATAGTAAAAGAGATAATCTTAACAACCAAGCTTATTTTTGAAGAAACCTTATTTAAAATAGCTACACTAGTTCCTTTCATAAATTCCATCGTAGTTTCTTGATATTTTTCTTCTGATAACTGCTTTACTTTAAGATTATTTAAAACAAAAGTATCGTGCATATCTTGTACTGTAAATACAAAGCCATCCAAAACTCCATCTACAAATGATGGATAAATAAAAGTATGAGTATATACTGTGTCATTATGTTTACTTATCATTTGTATATCTGTACCACAAGATTCTTCACTATTGGTATTTACATATTCACAACCGTTATAAAACTTTTGAGAATCTTTATTTTGCACCAAAATATTATAATTTTTACCAATAATTTCATCTTGTGCATATCCAAGCAAATTACCAAAAGCTTTACTCATACTTTTTATTATAAGATTTTCATCTGTTTTAGCATAGATTAAATGAGAATTAACAATTTCATTAAAATTATTTTGCATCTTTTTCATTTTCAAGAACCTTTTGAACTTAATTGTTTTAAAACATCTTCTTTTTTACCATCAATTAAAATCTTACCATCATCTATTACAATAATTCTATCTACAAGCATTAAATCGCTAATTTTATGAGTAATAACAATAGTTGTTCTATCTTTCAAATACTCTTTAAGCTCGCGTTGCACTTTTCGTTCTGTACTTACATCAAAAGACTTTGTTGGTTCATCCAAAATCACAATCATACTATCATCTATTAGCGTTCGAGCTAAAGCTATGGCTTGTGCTTGTCCACCAGATAAATTTTCACCACCTTCTAGTATAGGCATTTCCAAGCCAAGAGGATGCTTATTTGCAAAATCAATAACACTACTTAATTTTGCAGCTTTTATTATTTCTTCATCGGTAGCATTTTTTTTCTTATACACTATATTGCTTCTAGCTGTTCCTGCAAATAAAACAGTATCTTGAGACATATATGCGATATTACTTCTAAGTTCTACAGGATCTATTTGTTTTACATCAATACCATCAAGGAGTAAAGACCCCTCTTCTTGATAATAAAATCCCAACAATAATTTTTGTAAAGTTGTTTTTCCACTACCAACTTTTCCTAAAATTGCAACCTTTTCTTTTGGATTTATTTTAAAATTTATATCTATAAGTTGTTTAACTTCAGTATCTGGATAACTAAAAGTAAGATTTTTAAATTCTATTTTACCTCTAAAATCAGGTCGTTGAACAAATTGCTTATCATCTGGATGTTCGGTTTCTAATTGCATTATATTATCAATAGAATCATAAGCAGACTGGATATGCTGATAATAAGATATCAATCCAGCAACTTGCCCCATCGGAGCAATTGATCTTGAAGATATAATAACAACTGCGATTAATGCTCCAAGACTTAAGCTTTTATCATCAATCATATAAGCTCCAACAATAATCAAAAATACAGTATTTAGTTGGACTACAAATCCAGAAATTGTACTAATTGCTGCTGCCATTGTTTTTGTTTTTACGGACTTATTGGCAATATCACCTGTGGCTTCTTCCCATTTATATTGTACAAAACTTAAGGCATTTAAACTTTTTAATGTTTCTATTGTTGATAAAGATTCTATTAAAACACCATTTTTCATAGCAGTTGCTTGAAATGTTTCTTTCACACTATTATACATAGAATTTTTTACACAAAAAGTATATATCAAAATAATCAATATAAAAAAGATAGTAACGAATACTAATTGTCCTGCAATATAATATTGAACAACCAAAAAGATAATAACAAAAGGCATATCAATAACCATAGCGATTGTCGTGGAACTTAAAAAATTCCTTATCGAATCAAATTCTTTTAATATATTTGCAAGTGAACCTATTGGTTTTGGAATTGATGATATTCTCAAATCAAGAACTTTTTCAAAAATTATGGATGACATAATAATATCCATCTTTTTACCAGCAACTTCAAGCAGATATGTTCTGGTAAACCTAAGTCCTAAATCTACCATATAAATAAAAATTACCACAATAGCAAATATCCATAAAGTGTCAAAAGCAGAAGTTGGAATAACTCTATCATATACATTCATAGTAAAAAGAGGCGTTGCTAACATAAATAGATTTATAATTAATGATGCTAAAAGCACATCTTTGTATATATAAGCTACATTTTTAACCGTATCTTTAAACCAATGATGTTTTTTATTATCAATTAGTTTAAAATCTTCCGATTCAAATCTAAATTCTTTTTTTAAAAAAAATGCGGTTCCATAATATTCTTTTTTTAAATCTTCTATTTTAACAGAATTTACCATATCTCCAATTTCTGGTATTATAATATTTGCGTTTTCTCTTAATTCATCAAAGCTTTCCAAAATACAAGCATTTACTTCGCCCTCTTGTGTCTTAAGAAGTAAAATGCAAGGCAAAACCAACCTGCTAATATCATCCAAGCCCATAAAAACAACTCTAGTTTTAAATCCTGCTCGACTAGCTGCTCTTGAAAATAATGATTTTCCAGCTCCTTTTGTAGAAAATAATTGAGGAGTTGTTTCAGTGTCATTTACAGGAAGACCTTCTGTTAAAGCTTCCTCACTATAAGGTTTGCCATGAAGTCTACTAAAAATAACCAATGCTTCTAATAATGATTTAGGGTTGTGTTTTTGTTTTAACATTATTTTTTTATCCTATTCTTTATCTTATTTTCTAACCTATTATATACATTTCCAATAGAAAATAATATTTTATATTTGGCTAAAATTACATCATATTTAAATTCAATATCCTTTATTTGAGCATCTTGAAAACTTTCCATTGCATTAATTAAACCTTCTTCATTAATCTTTGCAAATTCAAAATCATATTTAGCTGCCATATATGATTTTTTTGAATTTGCTAAACTCTTGACCATAAGTAAACTTTTTTCTTTTAAAGTTTTATAAGAATTAAAACTTGTCTTAACATCATATTTAATTTGTCTTATCACTTTTTGATATGCAAATTGCTTTTGTTTATATTCATTTGTTTTTCTTTTAATTGCATAATAATCTTTACCGCCGTTAAACAGATTTATTTTTGTTTGAACTTTTATAGTCGTTTCTTTTACTGTTTCTTCTTTATCTACATAAGTATCTTCTGTTTCACTTCTTTTTGCTACAAAATCAACTATTGGCATAAAATTTTTATTTTCTTTTTTTAATTTTTGTTTAGCTAAATATATTTCAATATTTGCTTTCAATGCTTTTGGATGTAACTCTACGGCCTCTATTAATAAATCATTTAATTTAAAATTATCAATATTTATATCAATATCTTTTTGACTCATTAAAATTTCAGAATTATCACCAACTTCTATATAGTTTTGAATTTCATACAAAGCATCTAAATATTGTTTTTCATTTGTTTCTATATAATTAATTTGAGTAGCAATTTGTTTTTTAAAAATTGACATCGAATTAGATAAAGACGACATTCCATATTTTTGTTTTAATTTTGTTTTATTAACATATTCATTATATTTTTTTAAATTAATATTTCCTAAATTACATATTTCTTTTGTTTTTATTAACTCTATATATGCTTTGATAAACTTATAAATAAATTCATCTATAATTCTTTGCTTATTATAAATTGAAGAATCATATTTGTAACCAATTAGTTTATAATGATTTTGATCGGCAAAACCATTAAAAACATTCCAAGTTGCCGTTACATCTTTTGAACTAAATTTTGTTTTTGCTGAAGTTTCTGTACTATCTTCGATACTATTTACCTTGCCTTTTGTATAAGAAAAATCAACGGTTGGTAAAAAAAGAGAATTTTGCTCATCTTTTTCGTTTTGTGCTGCAGCGACTACAGCAACTTGCTCTTGTATCTCTGGATGTGTTTCTAAAATATATTTTATAGAGTCAAAAAATTCAATTCTTTCTTTTTTATTATATATTTTTTTCTCAACTTCCATATTAGTTTTTCCATCAATAGATGGCTTCATTATTATGCTATTTTTCTTGTGAAATTTTTTGTAAAGTTTTTGAAATTTATCCATTTTGCTTATATAAGGCTTATTGTTTTTTAATCTTAACGGCAAATTATTCACAACGATTAAAGCATCTTTATGGTCTTTAAATGCTCCGTACAATACTTTGGTAAATTTTGATTCTTCATTGTTTCCAAATTCAAAAACAAAAATATCTTTATCGTTATTTAACTCTTCAACAAAATCAACATAACCATCATAATAATACAAAGTAGATAAATCAATAGTATAAAAAGAAGAGTTTATATCTAAAAAAATTTCTTTATCAAAATTTGATTTATATAATATATTTGCATTAATTGACATACAAACAAATACTAAAATTATTAATTTTTTCATTGTTCTTTTCCAAGCTCTATATTTGTTATTGTTCTAAATTCTTTTAAAATTCTTAATTGCTGATTTACAAGATACTTATCTAATAATGTTTTTTTCATTTCTTTTACATCTATAAAATTAGCAACAACTCTAAAATTATTACCAATTTTACTGATCATCAAAGGTTTGCATTTTAAAGTTATTGGCGTATATAATGAGCCTTTCGATACTTTAAAAATCATTTTTGCATAAAAAATACTTTTCATATCTATTGTTGAAGGCAATTCGTTAAAATCCAAAGCAATTGAATCATCAGAAATATCTACTACCTGAGGACTATATATTTTTACTATCCTATCTATAACCTTTAATGAAAATGTATCATCTGGAACAATTCTTAATTTTTTACGAATTCCCACTTTATTTTTATCATATAAATCAAAATCATACAAACTTATACTTTCTTTGTTCTTTTTGTTAATTTGTAAAAATTTTGCACCTATAACATTATCATTATATTTAGAATATTTAATAAAAACATGCCCTGTTTCTTTTATAGCAACTATCTGTGTAGGGAAAGTATTAAAAAGAATATAATGTGCTGTTAGTTTATCAATAGTTGCTTTATGAGTCAAAGGGATACCCTTAAAATAACAAATAAATTCTAGCATATCATTAGATTCATATGCTTCTTTAAGAATTTTTTTAGCTGTTATTGAATCTGCAACTTTTTTTATCATATTATTTAGTATCCAATTGAACAACAAGTTCTACGAGCTCTGTAAAATCAAATGGCTTATACAAATATCCTGATGCGCCAAGCTCTTCTGCTTTATCAAATAATTCCATACTTTGATGAGCTGAAATAAAAATAAAATTTATATTATTATTTTCTTTTCTTAAAATTTCAAGCAACTGCATTCCTGTCATTTTTGGCATAAAATAATCTGATACAATTATATCAATACTAGCATCTTCTTTTATCTTAGCCAAGGCTTCAATTCCATTTTTTGCTATTTCAAAATTTAAACCTAAATCCGACAACAAACCAGACATCATTAATAAAGTTTTTTCCTCATCATCAACAAAAAGCAATTTATGTTTTTTTATTTTTTCTAATGCTTCTAGCTTATCCATATTTTTCCTTTATGTTTTTTTAATTTTATCCAATGGTATTTTAATCTTAAAAATAGCACCATCATCAGTATTATCAGTTGTTATATTACCATTTAAATTATTTTCTATCAATCTTTTACTTATAAACAATCCAAGTCCAGTTCCCATTTCTTCATCTTTTGTTGTAAAATATTGTTTAAATATACTAGGTAAAATATTTTTAGGTATTCCGCCTGCATTATCTTCTATAAGTATAATACAATTATTATCTTCTTTCTTAACAATAATTTTTATCCATTTTTTATCTTTTTCTTTCTTTACCAATTCATCTTTTGAATTTGTCATAATACTCATTATAGCCTGAGATAATTCTCCAGCTATCATAGTTTTTAATACTTTTTCATTTGTAAAATTTTTAATAATCTTTATATCTTGTTTTTCATATGTTGGACCAATAATTTTTAAAACTGTATTAATTATTTCAATTAAATCAATCTCTGTTTTTTCTATTTTTTCTTTAGTAAAATTTGTAAAATCAGTAATCGTATCTGATAAAAATTTAGAATTTTCAATAATATCATTTGCAAAATTATTAATATCGCCATCTTTTAGCAAACCAACATCATTTTTAAACTTCATACCAGAAGCTGCCAACGAAATTGTATTTAATGGCTGTTTCCATTGATGAGAAATATATGTCATCATTTCTCCCATCTGAGCCATTTTAGTCTGCTCCATCATAATCGCTTGTCGCTCTTGCTTTTCTTTTCTTAAAACAATTTCATTTGTAATGTCTATAAAAGAAACTACAATATATCTTTTTACTAATTTTGCGTATTTCATTTCATTCATTTTAATAATAAAATGATGTTGTCTTTTTTTCCCATCTTTCATACAAACTTTATAATTTCTTTTAAAATTAGCAAGTATAAAATCTTTCCAAGGAATTCCCTCTATCGTATTGCTATCAAAATACTCGCTAGTGTCTATGTTTTTATCATCGCATGGTTCAAAAAATTCACTTATACATTTATGTTTTTGTTTAAATTCAGCCAATCCACCTTTATAACGGTGAAAAAATCCTAAAAATCTTGCATTTGCATTTTCTATTATTTTTCCATCAGTTATAATCATAATGTTTGGTTGAATATGAAAAATATTTGCAATTTTCTTTTTATTAAAATCAAGTTCATCATTTTTTTCATTTAGTGATGAGTTTAATACTAGTAATTTTTTATTATCTTTTTTAATTTTTTTAACATATTTATATGAATTTCTATAATAAACAATCAAACCAAGTGCAAATATAATAAAAACAGTAAATGATGTATGCAAATTTTGATTATCATACAAATCATCCATATCTATATTATCAAGAGATTTCATTATAATTATATATCCTATTGAATTTTCATTTTCATTCTTCGTAACATATATAGTTTCAAAATTATTTGTTTTTTGATCAATATTATACTTATCTTTTAAATTAATATAATAATCCAATCCTTTATTTTCAATAATTTTCATTGTTACTTTATCAGCATTTTTATTTAATACATAATTATTTCCAATAAAATTTTTTGGTAAAGAATCTCTAAAGTTTATTTTTTGTGATTTTTTTTCATCCAAAAGAACAACAATATTAAAATCATATTGTCTTAATTCTTTTACTATGAAATCAAAAATTGAATCTTTTTGACTTTGTTTAATAAGTAATTTTATAGTATTTATTATATTTTCATTAACAGCACTATAAACTTTAGTATTAAATTGCTCGGTTTTATAATCATACATTCTTGATGACATATTTATTATTACAACTGATAAAGCTATAAATAAAAGTAACTTAATGCTCACTTTAAATTTTATAAAAAGTGATTTAAAACTTTCTATCAATTATTAGTACCTCTTAGCTTCAAGATAATATTATTTTAGCTAACTTATACTTTAGTGTAGTTTTTTGTTTAAAAAGTTCTTGTAAAAATAAAAGCAAGGACTATGCCTTGCCTTTACTATCCAACAGTTACAGGAATATCATCATCGATCAATACGGTTGCATCATTATTTGTAAATGTTATAAAAGTGTGTCCATCGACTTGCGTTGTTCCACTTTCTTGCAGCCACTCGTTTCCATTTGTGTTTTGCAATTCAACATTATCTGCGTTATCTCCAAATATAGTAAGCGTATCATCATCTCCTGTCATATCAAGCACATCTGCCAATTCAAGATTTAATATTTCACTATTTCCACTATTTAAATCAATAGCCTCAACATTTGATAATGAACCATTTGTAATATCATCAAAATCTAAAGTTATATCATCTTCGGCGATTAAAGTATCAAATCCAATTCCACCATTAATATTGTCAAGTCCATCAAAAACAATATTGTCATCACCTGCACCAGCATTGATGTTATCAGCTCCTGCTCCACCATCAATATAATCATTTCCATCAAGTGCATTTATAGTATCCACACTTTCTGTTCCAGAAATCGCATCAGAATTTTCAGTAGGAATTATTGAAATTATTGTTGCTGATGACCCAATCCAGTCAGAACCTGATGCAATAGTTATATTATCAATTCCCCAAGATTCATCTGCTACTGATTGATGAAGTGTCGAACCAAAGCCGAGTTGTACTTCTCCATTTGCATCTACTGTTGCTTGAATACTATAATGATGGATATCCTCCGTTCCCCATCCTGTAAACTCATTAGATGTCGTTGATACTCCACCATCATCTTGTGCACCAGAATAATCATCAAATGTCATTACATCATTTGAAACCATTTCGCCATTAACAAATGTTTGAAATGCTTCTGCCTGTCCAGCTTCATTTGCTTGATTCCAATTGCTATTTCCATCCCACGAATCTATTTCATACATATCAAACGCTATATTTACTGTTTCGCCTGCATGTTCAGCACCAAATTCAAATGTTTTTGAAACACCTTCCGCCCCATTTGTTCCTCCAAATCTTCCTAGAAAATTACTTAACTCTCCATTAGATTGAGTTGTTGTATTGTTTGTCCAACCATCTGCTCCGTTTTCAAAATTTTCGGATATCAATAAATCTTCTGCAGATTTTACATTTAAAGCTACAGTTGCCGTATTTGTTCCACCTTGACCATCTGAAACTGTGTATTCAAATGAAGCGTTACCATTATAATTAGCTTCAGGTGTAAATACTACATTTCCATTAGCATCTAAACTTACTGTACCGTGAGTATCAGCTGTTGCACTTACTTCTGAGATAGATAAAGTATCGCCTTCAATATCTGTATCGTTTGCAAGTAATTCTGTAGAATTTATTACAATTGTAGTATCTTCGTTTGTGGATATGCCTACAGACGCCTCTGCTTCAAGATAATTTATTGTAAAGTTTGCATTTGCTCCACTTTCTGCTTCAGAAGCAAGTGTTATTTTATCAAATGGTACATCTATAGATATTTCATTTGTATTTAAATTATTATCTCCATCAACATTATCATAATCTTGAACTACATTGCCATTTGCTACTTCTATACCATCTTTATAAGCAACCCATTCTACAGAAGCATCTTGACCTGAATTTTCATTATAACGACCGTATAAACTATCTATTCCTATTGTTGCATTTGACAAAATATTGTCAAATGTCATAGTTACTGTTTCGCCAAGATCTACTTCATTGCTTCCACCTTTTACACCTAATCCAAAATCTTTTCCAGTATCGTATCTTATATTTGTTTGAGTACCTGATGAAGTAGAAGCTATAATTACTCCTGTTACACCATCAACATTAACTGCTACAGAACCATCATTGTTAAGAGTTCCCCAATCCGAAATTGAACCTTGTGTTTCTTTTGAGCCTAAAAGTATTGTTTGATTTATACTGTCGTCATTGACTGCATTAGGAGCTTCATTGAACGGTGCAAATCCGCCTGTTGCAATATCATAAGTACCATCTGCAAAATTAACAGTTTCTACATTTCTAAGCTCGTTGATATCACCTATTCCATCATTGTCACTATCCGTATTTGCATTTTCCATAACTATAGTATTTCCATTTGCATCTGTTGTTATATTATAGTCTGCCATATTTCCTTCGAATGAAGCTGTATCATTACCTTCTCCACCATCAAAAATCAATTTATCATTTAAATCATTATCATTTATAATTAAATTATCATTACCACTTCCTGCAATATTATAATCATCATTATTTTCTGTTGAAGCATTAGACCAATTAAAATTTGCATAATGAGTTGTATCAGTTTGACCAGTTTCATTACCAGCAATATCAGTTTCTACTACTTTAAAAAACTCATTATCATTTATTGGTGTTCCATCAAGATTTGATATATTTATATTCCAAGTACCATCTACTTGAATTTCAGTAGATGCTACTGCATTATTATTTTCATTATATAAAGTGATTGTATTTCCTGATTCTGCACCAGTACCACTCATAAGCATATTTAGATTATCACCATTCAAATCTTGTATATTTGTAATAGCTAAATTGCTAATATCTGGTGCTATCGTATCAACAGTAATTGCCTGTGTTGTTTCTGAACTATTACCATCAGAATCAACTGATGTTATTGTCAAATTTTGCGTTCCATCTTCAATAGCAGAAGTTGTGATAGAATAATTACCATTATCATCTGCTACACCTGTCCCTATTATATTATTATTGCTATCTTCAATCGTAACAGTTGCATTATTTTCCGTAGTACCAGTAATTGTTGGTGTATTGTTTGAAGTAATATTGTCCGTATCAGATATTCCCGTATCGCTTCCATCTACAATATCAGCTGTTGGAACCAATGTTAATCCATCTGAAGCTACTGTTATTGCAGATGTTTGAATAGCAGTTGCTCCATCATTATCTGTTGCAGTAACCGTTATAGTATCTGTTCCATTATAGTTTGCATTTGGAGTATATGTAATTGTTCCATCATTATTAACTGTAACTTCCCCATGTTCTGCTACTGCAGTTGTGATAGTTGTTCCATCTATATCAGAAGCTTGATATGTAATTGAAGTATTACCATCCTCATCTACAGATTTGGTAGATTCAACATTTAATGTTGGTGCATCATTTACATCATTAACAGTAATTGCAGATGTTTGAATAACAGAAGCTCCATCATCATCTGTAGCAGTAACTGTAATTGTATCTGCTCCATTATAGTTTTCATTTGGAGTATATGAGATTGTTCCATCATCATTTACAGTAACTGTTCCATTTTCTGCAGTTGCAGTTGTTGTTACAGTTCCATCTATATCACCAGTATTATATGTAATTGTTGTTGTTCCATCTTCATCTACAGATTTGGTAGTTTCAACATTTAATGTTGGTGCATCATTTACATCATTAACAGTAATTGCAGATGTT
>JAOZVJ010000012.1:13803-26679 GCA_029938215.1 Arcobacteraceae bacterium
TTCAACATTTAATGTTGGTGCATCATTTACATCATTAACAGTAATTGCAGATGTTTGAATAACAGAAGCTCCATCATCATCTGTAGCAGTAACTGTAATTGTATCTGCTCCATTATAGTTTGCATTTGGAGTATATGAGATTGTTCCATCATTATTAACTGTAACTTCCCCATGTTCTGCTACTGCAGTTGTGATAGTTGTTCCATCTATATCAGAAGCTTGATATGTAATTGAAGTATTACCATCCTCATCTACAGATTTGGTAGATTGAATTTCAAGTGTTGGATTGTCATTTGTTCCAGAAACAGCAATAGTCAATGTTGCTGTACTAGTATTTCCAGCTGTATCAACTACAGTATAATTAAATGTATCATTAACTGTTTCGCCATCAGACAAAGCTTGTACATTTTGAGCATCATTATTTAAAGTATATACATAACTTCCATCCTCGTTTATGGTAACAGTTCCATACTCTCCATCTTGCACACCAGTTGTTTCTATATTTTCAACAGCCTCATCATTATCAAATAAATTCCCAGATGTTTGAGCAGATTCTTCAACAATACTATTGCTATCATCTGTAGTATTTAATGTTGTATCAATAATAACACTTTGAGTATTTTGAGCAACATTTCCTTCTCCATCATCAGCAGTTACAGTTAAATTTTGTACGCCATCAGAAAGTTCTGATGTAGTAATAGAATAATTACCGCTATCATCTACTATTCCAGTTCCAACCACATCACCATTTTCATTAGTAACTGTAACTTGAGCTCCAACTTCACCAGTACCTTCCAAAGTTGGAGTATTATTAGGTGTAACATTATTAGCATTTGATGAACCATTGTCAATTAAATTGATTGTAGGTATGTCAGTATCACTAACTTTGACTACAAAAGAATTAGAATTAACTCCACCATTATCATCATCAACAGTAACTGTTACAACTGCATTACCGTAAAATCCATCATTTGGAGTAAATACTATTTGTCCATCATCGTTTATATATGAAGTACCATTTGTAGCTGTTACAGATGATGTTAAGATATCTCCATCTATATCATTTGCTTCAAAAGAAATTACTTTGTCACCATTTTGCCCAGTATATTGTTCTGCTATAGGCTCAATAATAGGCGCATCATTTACTGGACTTACTTCTACATTAAAAGTTTGTGTTGTTACTCCTCCATTTCCATCATCTACTGTCAGCACAATAGGCACAGTTCCATTTAAATCAGTATTCGGAGTAAATTCTATTTGTCCTTCATCATTTACCGTTACAGTTCCTTGATCTTCTGATACAGATGCAGTTGTTGTTAGATTATCTCCATCTACATCATTAGCATTAAAAGTAATAGTTTTCGTTCCATCTTCGGCAACAAATTGTGTAGATATAGTATCTATTATAGGAGCATCATTTACTGGGCTTACTTCTACATTAATAACTTGTGTCGTTGTTTCAACTCCATCGCTTACATTTAATGTAACAGTAGCAGTACCGTTAAAATCTGTCTCTGGAGTAAATTCTATATTGCCATCAGCGTTAATAACAGCCGTACCATTTGGTGATACAACTGTAGTCGTTAAATTTTCAGTAGTTGTATCAACATCACTTGCATTAAATTCAATAACTTTAACACCATCTTCGCTCATAGTTTGTGTTGAAATTAAATCAATAATTGGTTCATTGTTTTGTGCAAATACAGTTACATTAAATGTTTGTGATGTAGTTCCACCATTTCCATCATCTGTCATAACTGTAATTGTAGAATCACCAATAAAGCCTGCTGTTGGTGTATACTCTATCTCACTATTATTATTTACTATTGCAGTTCCATTTGAAGTTGTTACTGATGTTGTTAAGTTGTCACCATCAATATCATTTGCTTGAAATTTAATAATATTTAAACTACTATCTTCTTCAACTGTAGTATCTTCAATATTATCTATTGTAGGTGTATTATTTGTGACAGTAGTTTCACTTTGAATACTTTCTTGTTCTTGAAAAACTTCTTTTTCGACTGTTGTAGAATCAAGATTATCATCTACAACATCTACCTCACTATCAATATCTTGCTCTTTAGTATCTAATATTTCTGTATCTTTACCTTTAGAACCAAGATTATTATTTTCAACCTCTGTTTCAACATCAACATCTTGCTCTTTAGCATCTAGCGTTTTTGCATCTTCATTAATATCTTCTTCTACATCTTGAGTTTCCAAAATATTTAATAATTGATTTGTGCCAACAATTTGATCAATTTGCTCCACTGTTTGCAAATCCAATACAGTTTGCTCGGGAGACAAAACATCACCTTCTGCGACAACATCACCTTCCGCATCTTTATCTAAAACTTCTTGATTCTCTTTTTGTTGTACAGAATCAAGATGAGATTCTCCAAAATCCTCAGTTGCTACCTCACCAGTATTAGCTTGGTCTTTTATATTCTCGTTTGTTTCTTCAAGTAAATCAGCCATAAAATACTCCTTATTTGATTTTATAAGGTTATTTTATAACTTTTCTGAAAGAATGTAAATTATACTTTGGTATAAATTTTTAAAATAAATTAAATTTCTTGAAATTGAATTTCTGTTTCTTCATCTTCTACCCGTTCACCTTTTCCACGAGCCACAAGCCTGATAGGTGTACCTTCAAATTCAATATTTTCTCTTAAAAAATTAATCAAATATCTTTTATAACTAAAATGCAACATATTTGGTTTATTCATAATCACAGCGACAGTAGGAGGAGAAATATTAAACTGAGTAGCATAATAAATTCTTAGCATATTTCCATTTGGTGACGGCATAGAGTGTCTTCTTATAGCTTTTTCTATTGTTTCATTTAAAAGTGAAGTTGGAACTCTTTGTGTAAAATTATTATAAATTTCCACAAGTTTATCTTTAAGTTTATCCACATTTCTACCAGTTTTTGCTGATACTGCTACAATTGGAGCATAATATAAAAATCTAAATCTTCTTCTAACCTCTTCTTCAAGCTTCTTAAATGTATCTAACTTTTCATCCCATTTATTAAGTACAATTATTGTCCCTAGCCCATATTGATCTACAAGTCCAGAAATTTTTTCATCCTGATCTGTAAGTGGCTTTGAAGCATCTAAAACTATAAGCGCTAGATTTGATTGTGCTAGCATATCTTCTGTTCTCATTAAAGCATATTTTTCAATACCAGCAATTTTCCCTCTTCTTCGCAACCCCGCAGTATCTACAAATGTAATCTTTTTATCTTTATACTCAAAAGTTTCATCAACAGGATCAACTGTAGTTCCAGCTATTGGACTAACTACACTTCTTTCTTTGCCAACCAAAGCATTTAAAATTGAACTTTTACCGACATTTACTTTTCCAATAATTGCTACTTTGATATGGTTATCAGCAACTCTTTTTTTACAAGATTTTTCATCTTCATCACTTGCTTCAAATTCAGAAATCAACTCTTCTTCTGCTTCAGCACTTTCCTCTTCTTTCGGAGGAAGTTGATCATAAAGCCACTCAAACAATCTTTTAGTGCCACGATTATGAGATACGGAAATACCAAACATATCTTGCTCATTTACTCCAAAACTATAAAAATCCCAAAGTCTTTCTTTTTCTCCATCGTTATCAATTTTATTTACTATTAAAGCCAGTTTTTTTCCTAAAGCTTGTAACTCATAAAATAATTCTTTATCACTATCGTCAGGTATTCTTTTACCATCTACCATAAAAAGAACTACATCAGCCTCTTTTGCGGTTTGGATAGCCTTTCTTTTTACATGAGAAAATATCTCATCATTTGTTTCATCAATTCCGCCCGTATCAAGCATAAGTGCCTCACGGTCTTCTATTGTTATCTCTGTTCTTCTTATATCTCTTGTCGTTCCCGCCATATCACTAACAATCGCTATTCTTTTTTTAGCAATTCTATTAAAAAGCGAACTTTTTCCTACATTTGGTTGTCCAATAAGTGCTATTTTTATCACTATACTAATTCCTCTTTTTTATTATCTGATTCTATATATATTGATCTGCTTGGAAATGCGAAACTAGAACCATTTTGTTCCACTATTTTCATTATTTTTAAATTAACATCTTCTTTAACTTTCATAAATTCGCCCCACGCAGTAGTCTTTGTAAAAAAATAACAAAATATTCCTAAACTACTTTCACCAAAATCAGTAAAATAAATATGTGTAGTTTCCTGATGTATATCTTTATGATTTTTTAACATCTCTTTTATATCTTTTATTATCTTTTCAACTTGTTCGCCAGTTGTATCATAGGTCAAGCCAAGATTCATTTTTATTCTTCTTTTACCCATCTTTGACCAGTTTAAAATCGCACTGTTAGCCAATACAGCATTTGGTACAGTCACCAATGCCTGTGCAAAAGTTCTAACTTTTGTGCTTCTTATTCCAATTGTTTCAATTGTGCCTTCAACTGCTGGAGTTTTTATCCAATCCCCTATACTAAACGGTCTATCTGTAAATATCACAAGTGAACCAAAAAGATTAGCTGCTGTATCTTTAGCAGCAAGAGCAAATGCCATACCAACAAGCCCCAAAGAAGCCAAAAAACCGCTTATATTGTAGCCCCATTCTTGCAAAATTGAAGTAAAACCTATTGCAATTACTATAAATTTTAAAGTCTTTATAATAAAATTAGCAACATCCTGACTTAACTCTTCGCCAAATTTTGAAGTAAATTTACTAACTACTCCAGACAAAGGCGTAAGAGCATTATAGATTATCCAAAATACTCCAAACGCAAACAGTGATCTTAAGATACTTGTAGTTATCTCATTTATATTACTTTCAAGATTTAAAATATCTTTAGCAACTATTAGACCTACAATAACTATTATAAATTCGATTGGTTTTTTTATAGCCTCAAGCAACTTATCATCAAAATCAGTTTTTGTTTTTGCTGTAATTTTTCCAAGAAAAGAAACGATAACTTTTCTAAAAATTACTCTCAAAAATAAAAAAGTTGAAAATACGACTATTGCGTATATTAATTTATTTTCTATCATAAATGCGAGTTTACCATAATTTTGGTTTATATAAATTTAATTGTAAATTTTTGATGTTACTTACTATCAAGATGACTAATAATATAAAATAATTAGTCATTTTACGAATATTTAAGAACTATTGTGTGACAATACTTTTAATTATTTTAATATAATAGCATTACCTTTTATTTTATATTTATTTAGTAAAGTGTTTAGAAAGTTTATACTTTTTTCTTTATCTACGCAGTTGTAATTTAAAATATTTGGTAACTCTCTTAATATTAATTTTTTTGCTTTGGTAAAAGATATATATTCAAATTTACCATTTGAATATTCAATATAAATATCTTTTTCCATAATATCAATATATTTCATTGTTAAAATAGTAATAATTCCTTTTATTCTGTAATTATAGTAAATTATTTCTATTTTGTCAAGTGTTTTTAATAGGAAATTATATAAATGACTAAAAAAGAGTTAGCACAGCGTATAAATGTAGATCCAAAGACTTTAAAAAATTGGGAAACTTCAAAACCTGAACTGATAAAACTTATATATCTTGGATTAGCTACAGAAGAACACATTAAAGATACAGAAGAATATATTAAAAGTATTAAAAATTTAAGTAAATAAAAGGAACCATATGGAAAATAAAAAAATTGTAAATATTGATAAAATAGAAAAAATAAGTCTTGATAAACTCCAATTAGATATTAAAAATCCTAGATTACCTAACTCTTTCCAAAAACAAGACTTAAATAAAAAAATGATTATAAATTGGATGCTACAAGATGCTTCTATTATTGAACTAATGCTTGCAATAGGTCAAAATGGTTTTTTTATTGGAGAATCTTTACTTGTAATAAAAGATGAACTAAATTCTAATAATTATATTGTTATAGAAGGTAATAGACGATTAACTTCTCTCTTTCTTTTAAATGATAATTCTTTTGCTGATATTCATACTAAAAAGATTCAAAAAGTTTTAAATGAAACCACGGAAAGACCAAATTTAATTCCATGTATTGTATTTAATAATAGAGATGAAATAACAGAATATTTAGGTTATAGACATATTACAGGTATAAAAACTTGGGGTATGCTAGAAAAAGCAAGATATCTAAGTAGTTTAGTTCCAATAGATGAATCAAAGAATATACAAGAACAATCAAGAGAACTAGCAAAAAAAATTGGTAGTAGAACAGATTATGTAAAAAGAGTATTAGTAGCATATAATATTTATGAAATGATACAAGATAGAGGATTCTTTAAAATACCAAAATTAGATGACACTTCTATTCATTTTAATTATTTTGCAGATTCATTAAGACATGAAAATATCAAACTATTTCTTAATATAAAAATTGAAGAAAATGAACCTTTAAACAATATTTCTCATAAAAGTTTAGAAGAACTTACAAAGTTATTTTTTGAAAAAAATCTTCAAAATAAAAGTCGTGTATTAGGAAATAGTGATAATTTAACAAAACTAAATAAAATTTTTGCAAACGAAGAGGTGACAAAAAAATTACTTAACGGTTTATCTTTAGAGGAATCTTTCTCATTAGTAGAAATAGATTCCGATACATTCCATAATGAAATTGAATCATCATTAAGAAATTTAAAAACGGCAAACAGCTATATTCATAGAATTAAAATACATAATAGTTCAGATATAGAAACATTAAAAGAAGTTGTAGAACTATGTAGAGTAATTAGAAACTCTATTCAAAATAAAAGTGATGATTGGGAAATCTGAAATGATAAAAAATATTAATAATGTTCCAACATCAAATCGTTATATACATCATAGTTGTGATTATATAGAGTTACTCTCATTAATTAATAATAATGACATAATTGCTTTATCTAACATATTGGATAGATTTTATGATGATGAAAAAATTTTAGTACCTGAAAATAATAGTGATGATGATTTGGGAAGTAATTCTTCTGAAATATATGATAAGTGGGAAAATAAAATTGAAGAATGGTATTCTACTTTAGAAATAAGACAAACAGTTTATAATGAATTTTATCCTTTTATAGTTAATAATAATACTATTATATTAAAAGAAGATTTAGATTATAAAAACAAACTATATATATTTTTATTATTAAACTCTAATTTAAAATATATTGAGAATATAAATCTTTTAACTTCAGATTTTGAGGAGCTATCACTAGAAGCATTTCGCGAATATTTACCAACAACAGCAAAATGTTATAGATTTGGAAAATCAATGCTTGATTACGACAGATATAAAGGACATATAACAAATAAAATAGATGAGCTAGCAAAAGACTTAAAATATAATATAAAATATGAAGCTCATTATTTTTCTAATAATGATAGTGGTGATGGTGGATTAGACTTGATTTCTTGGATTCCATTTACTAATGATGAAAATCAGAATAATATTCAAATATATTTAGGACAGTGTGCAACAGGTAAAGAATGGCACAAAAAACAAGATGATACTGATAAATTTGTTGATAATTATATTAATTTCAGAAGTAACCCTAGTTCAGTGATGTTTATTCCTTATGATAGTAGAAATAGTGAAAGAAAATTTGATGAAGAAGCTAGAATGAAACATCATTTATTTTTTGATAGAATTAGGCTTTTAACACTATTAGAAAATAATAAAGAAATAATTACAAAGTTAAAATCATTTGATGAAATTATTAATGAAATTATCAGATATGAAGAAGATATTGTTTAAAAATCCTGCCCCATAAACTCAAAAATATTACTATCACCTTTTAGTGATGTTTTGAGTATCAAATATCCACGGATAACATGTCGTTGGATATTTTCTTCCAACTCTTTTTTAGAAGAAATTGTAATATTATCAAATACTTCTATCATATCCCAAAAAAGTTTAGTATAGTCATCTGCACCTTTTCCCTCGCCAGTAATCTGCTCTAATCTATACTCTTTTCCATCAAAAGATTCTACATTAGCATCTTTAAATTCTTTTTCTAAAGATAAAGAAATATTTATCATAAATCGTAAGATTACCCACTTTGGTTCATTATCAAGATTTAGCATCTTTGAAAGAGGATGAATATAATTTTCTATATCTTGTGTCGTTCTTATCATACTATCTCCTCTATTTTAGAACCTATACTATCTCTTTGTATTTGATAAGTTTTGTATTTTAAATTTTGAGTTTGAATAAATTCATATTCGCTATCTGTTAAAAGTAAGATTAGATTATCAAATTCAAGATAACAACTATTCAAAAGTAACTCTTTATTTTTATTTGAAAGTCTTCCAAAAGGAGTATCAACCATCACAAAAGAAGCAAACTCTTTAAAATCTAAAATTGTCTTAACTATTAAGAAGTTAAGTATTTGTTTTTGACCAGCTGAAAGCAGTTCTGTACTTAGTTGCTCTTTACCATCTGTTATGATTATCTTGTGATTATTACTTATAGATATATCCTTTATATGATCATATTGTTTTAAAAACTTTGTAGTATTTTTTGTAAGTTTTTTATTGAATATTTTTAGTTTATTTTCTAACTTTTTCTTATAAACTTTACCACTAATATTTGCAATAACTCTTAACTCTTCATATCCTTTTATAAAAGCATATTTACTTTGATTCGCTTTGAATGTTTGAGTTAAAATTTTATCTATCTCTTTTACTTCTATAGAATTTTGTTCTATATTATCTTCTAAATTTTTAAGATATAGCTCTGATTGATTTAAGTTTTGTTCAAGTGTATCCCTTGTATTTATCAGTTCTTTCATAATGTCTTGTTGCATTTGTGAAGCTTCTATCTCTTTTATCTTATCATTGATTTGTTTTTGTAAAAGTTTTAAGTCTTTCATATTTTCTATTAGTTTTTTAAATTTTGTTTTAGATGTAGATAATTCAATTTGAGTTGAGCTACTTAACATCAAAGATTTAAATATATCTAATAATTTATTTTCATCCAATGGAGAGTTTATCTCACTTACAAATTTATGAAATCTATTTGTAAAAAGTGCTTCATCCTCTATATTTAAAGCTTGTGATGTTCTTTTTTGCATATTTTTATATAATTTCTTATTTAGAAGTAGTGGCATTTGCCATAAACTAAGTTCTTTAAATATAATAGATTTTTTGTCTAATTCATTTTGTATTTGTTCTAATTTAGTATGTAAATCTTTTGTTTTTTTATTTTTATTTCTTATTTGTGTATTTGTTTTTTGTAATTCTAGTTTTAAAGATTTAAACTCTTTTATTTTGTCTACTAGTTCCTCTTTTTGGTCTAAAACTGTATTTGATAATTTTAATTTCTTATTTTCTAGTTCTACTAGTTCATTTGTATCATTATCAGTATTATTTTCAACTAATCTTCGTGAAACTTCTAATGAATCTTTTTGTATATTTACAAGTAAGTCTAAATCAAAAATAAAATCAAAAATAGATTTTAATTTTGTATTTGAAAGTAATAATAAATTATTACCAACTTCCCCATCATAAAAAAGAAAATCAACTAAAAAGTCTGGTATTTTATTTTGTATAAAATGCTCTGCTTCACTATCTTCAAGTTTTTTATCATCTTCAAAAACTATAGTTAAAGACTCTTCTATTTTAGATTCAAAATTCCAAACTCTTTTTATACTAAAAGTATCAAAGTTGAGATTTACGAAACATTTTTTTTCTTTTGCATTATTATTTAATATAGAGTTTAAGTCAATATTTGAGTGTCCTAAGCATAACTTTATTGAATTTAAAATAGATGTCTTACCAAATCCATTTGCACCAATAATACATGAAATATTTTTAAAACTAATAGTACTAGTGCCATTATATGAAAATAGGTTGTTTATAGTAAGGCTAGTTAATTTCACGAAATTCACCTTTATAAAAATCTACAACTCTTTTTTCTATATCATTTATCACACCATATCTATTTGATATATTTTTTCTATATGATTCAAGTTCATATATTCTTTCAAATAAATCAATATTAAAATCATCTTCATCAAATGATTCTAGTTCTGCTCTTAGTTCTGTAGATATTAATTTATCTAATAGTCTATCAAACTTTTGTGCTATTTGATAAGCATGGTTTGATATATCTCCATCTCCATTCCATTTAATTTGAATTAGTTCTATCTCTTCATCTCTTATAATTTTTATTTTCTCATTTTTATTATAATCTGAATCATTTTTCTTCATCTTATGATAGTTTATATTTACTTGCTTTTCAGCTTCTAATAAAGCTTCTAAAAGTTCTCTTCGTACTTCCATCAAAAATGCACCAGCTCCACTAGCACCATTTCTTCTTCTTGTATATCTTTTAGTAGTATCATTTCTATAGTTATATATTTTCTCTCTATATTCCCAAAGTGGTTGCATCCACTCTTCTCCATTTTGAAGCATACCCTCCATAGAACGGTCTTTTTCAACAACAGTACAAACCCAACAACCAAATCTAGTTTTACCACATGACGGAGAGTCAGGATTTAATGCTATATTACAATCTCCCTCACTACTTCCCTTATCATATAAACTCATCATATAACTATGGTCACCCCATGGAAAAGGATTTTTACCAAGATATGTCCATACATCTTCAGTTGTCCAATATTTAATAGGTGATAAAACATAAGCATTTGGAATACTATCATGCACTGATAAACCTCTATGGTTTAATACTCTTGATTCTATAGATGTTGCTCTTGCCATTGATTCATCAGTTCTAACACCTAATAGCATAAGAATAGACTGATGTTTATTTACAAGTCCTTGTAAAAATACCGTAGCAGGATTTATTTTTAATCTTTCTGTACACCATCTAAAAGTACTTGTAGGAGCAGGATAACCAAGTCCAAGCATTAAAGTGAAAAATGAGTCTTCAATTTTAGGTTCTAGTGTATGACAAGATAGTTTTAAGTCTGAATTCTTTGCAAATTTATCAATTTCATCTAATTTAGTTTTGGTATATTTTTCAATAATAGGCATCTCAACAGTTGTATCAGAAGACACAACATAACAATATTTATTATCTTTTCCTTCATTATGGAGTTCTTGAAGCATAGTTATCACTAAGTGTAATACGGCTGTAGAATCTTTTCCACCAGAGTATGTAACAACCCATGGTCTAGTATCTGAAAGGTATTGTTCTTTAAGTGTTTCTATTGTTTGTTTTGTTAAATTCATTTTTATCTTATTTGGAGTTATTATTTTGCAGAATGATATCTAAATTTTGTTTTTATGTTGTTTATAGAGTTAAACTACTATTCTCCATGATTATAAATAATAGATTTTTGTACACCTACTTAACAATCAAGCTTTATACAAAATTCTAAATACACCAAATACAAAAAGTGCCAAAGCGGAAGTTTTTAAATCCTTATCATAAAAAAGCACAAAAAAACTGCCTGCAATAAGCACAAAGCCACTTAATAATGGTTTTATATACTCTTTTATCTCTTTTGCTATCCAATGCAGTTGCTCATCTGATGCAACTATTCCAACATTTCCTTCGGCAATTTTCTGCATACTTGCTTGTGTGTTTTGCATAAAAAAAGGTATGTCTTTTATGGTTTGTTTAAAAAGTTCACCAAAGCCATCTTTTGCACCAAGTGCTTTTGGTATATTTTCTTGCAATATTGGCAAGATATCTTTTACACCATTAAAATTTTCTATATAAGTTGTACCCAATCCCTCAATAATCGCACTAACTCGCAAGATATAAATCGCATCTGATGGCAACTTAAAAGGCACATCTTTTGTGCTTTCTAATATATCAAATGCCAATTGTTGCATTGATTCACTTGTAAGATTTTCATTTGAAAGAACAGCAAACATTTTTGAGGTAAATTCTGCCAATTCTGCCGTGGGTGCTTCATAAGCTACAGTTCCAAGTCTTTTATTTGCACTTATATAAAGTTCATAGTTTTGTTCATTTGCCGCTTTTAAAAGCTCGATAATTGCTATTCTTGTTTTATTTGGTACCCGCTTCACCATTCCAAAATCAAGTAAAATTAATTCACCATCTTTTGAAACTAAAAGATTTCCAGGATGTGGGTCTGCATGAAAATAACCTTCAATCAGCATTTGATCAACATAAAAATTTACCAATTTACCAATTAGTGGTTTAAAATCAATTTTATATTTTAAAAGGTTTTCTTTATCATCAAACCTAAATCCCTCTTCAAAACTCATAACAATCGCACTATCACTACAATACTCTTCATAAGGTATTGGAAATTTTATTTTGCTATCTTTGTAAACTTCACTAAATGATTTAAGATTTTGAAGTTCGTTATTAAAAGAAACTTCTTGAACTATCATTTTAGAAAATTCACTGATTACCGCTTCTATGGAATTTTTTGTATAGCTACTAAAAAGTGGTTTAAAAAGATTGTTAAAAAAAGAAACAATTCTAATATCTGCTTTTACTTGAGATTGAATATTGTATCGTCTTAATTTTATAGCTACTTTTGTATTGTCTTGTAAATATGCAATATGCACTTGACCTATCGAAGCAGATGCTATAGGTTCTTGGACAAAATCTTTAAAATAATCATTTGAACCAAAAGAGTTTTTATATACGATATCAAACTCTTTTTTATTCATAGGTGGAAGCTGATCATGAAGTTGTTTTAATTCATTAAGATATTCCGCACTAAAAAAATCACTTCTAGTTGCTAACACTTGTGCAAGCTTTATAAAACTTGCTCCCAATGTTATCACACTTTGCTTCAATCCTTTTGGCGAAAGTGGCTTAAGACCTAAAAATCTTTCCTTTTTTTTAATAACCAAATAAAGAGTCAATAAAAAAGAAAAAACCGCCCAAATTCTTTTTGGATTATAATATTTTAGTCTTTGGATAGCTCAGCCTTTAGCTTTT
>JAOZVJ010000013.1 GCA_029938215.1 Arcobacteraceae bacterium
ATACCAAATGTCCAAGGTGTAACTCTTTGTTCCTTGTCATCAGTTGTTGTTATTTCTAAAACTTCAATATCTTTAAATCCAGCTCTGTTTAACCAATTTTTAAAGCAATTAACCGTTGGTATAAAATATATATTTGGTATCATCGCATATCTATCGTGAGGCACTAAACAAACTTCATCTTCTCCATCAATCATAAAGCTATCTACTATAATTTCTCCGTCTTTGTTTAAGGCTCTATTTAAAGATTTTAGGCTACCAATTGGGTCAGCTCTATGATACAAGACACCTAGCATAAAAATAAAATCAAATTTAGTTTCATAATGTTCTAGATGCTCAACGCCCAAAAGTTCATATTTGATATCACTTTTTATAAAATGATTTATAAAATCAAATTGTGTTTGAAAAATTGCAGATGGATCAAAACCAACTAATTTTTTTGGCTTATCTTCCATCATTCTAAACATATAATAGCCATTGTTACAGCCAACATCAGCAACCAGCTTGTCTTTTAAGTCAAAATGTTTTTTTAAAAGATTGTATTTTAAATTGCTTTGCCATTCACTATCAATCTTAAGTCCAAGCAAATCAAAAGGACCTTTTCTCCAAGGAATCAAAGCTTTTGCACTAGTTTCTAAAATATCAAACTCTTCTTTTGATAAGGCGTTATTTTTGCTGACACTCACCCAGTCATTTAATTCTGTCTTTAAATTATCTATATTTATTTTTTGTAAATTTTGTAATGCTGTTCGCATAGGTTTAATATTTTTCCACTCAAGCCAACGCTCTCGTTCTTTTCTTATTTCATCTAAATTCATAAGTGATTTTACTTTAATTTACCATTAAAACTTATAAAATAAAATTAATACATATTGTTTTATAGAAATCAAATAAAAATATAATTTTTTTTGGATATAATTTTGTTTTAAATTTAAGGAATTTATATATGCACAAATCTAGTTTAGTCAAAAAAACTTCAAATCTTCTATTTTCATATTGGACAATGTTAATTTTATTTATACTTTTAGGCGTTGGTGCTGCTGTAGCTACATTTATTGAAAATGATTACGGAACTGCTACTGCTAGAGTTGTTGTTTACAATCATATTTGGTATGAAATAGTAATGATATTTTCAATTATTAATCTAAGTGGTATTATTATAAAAAGAAAAATGTGGAAAAACAAAGCAAGATTTATTTTTCATCTTTCTTTTATAGTTATGCTTCTTGGAGCTACAACTACTAGATATGTTGGTTATGAAGGGACTATGCGTATTAGAGAAGGACAAAGTCAAAATTCTATGATATCTATGAAACCATATATACAAATAAAAGTTCATTATAATGGAAAAGAATATCATAAAGAATACCAATTTGATTTAAGTGCTTTAGGAAATGATTTTAATTATGATTTTAAAATTGAGAATAAAAATATCAATATAAAATATGTTGATTATATATATCAAAAAGAAGGTCGAAATGAAATGGGGCTTTTAAATGTAGATATTACAGTTGATAAAGAAACAAAGCCTGTTAAGTTTTATGCAAGAAGCGGAATGGTAGGACAATATGTTAAGACAGATTTTAAAGATACAAAGATAAGCATATCTTATGGCTCAAAACACCTAATTATTCCTTTTTTTATAAAACTAAATAATTTTCAATTGGATCGTTATCCAGGAAGTATGTCTCCATCATCTTATGCAAGTGAAATCACACTTATTGATGAAAAAAATAATATAAATTTTGATTACAGAATTTATATGAACACTACACTTAAACACAATGGTTATCAATTTTTTCAAAGCTCTTATGACCAAGATGAAAAAGGAACAATATTGTCAGTTAATAATGACCCAGGAACTTTACCTACATATATAGGATATTTTTTGCTAACTTTAGGATTACTGATGAATTTATTTAACAAAAAATCAAGATTTGCAAAACTTGTAAAATATACAAAACAATTTAATTCTATAGCTATTGTTGCTTTTTTGATGGCAACTTTTAATATTACTGCGAATGCCGATGATTCTACTGTTGAATATTTGGAAAATTATAAAAAAAATTCAAAACAAACTGCAAAAAAATTTAGCAAATTAGTTACACAAACAGGAATGGGAAGGATGAAACCTCTTGATACCCTAAATAAAGAAATTGTAAATAAACTTGTAAGAAAAAGCTCTTTGCTTGATATGAATCCAAATCAAATTGTATTGGGAATGATGACAAGACCAGGGATTTGGCAAAATATTAAAATGCTACAAATAAAAACACCAAAATTAAAAAAACTATTGGGTGTTAAAAAAGATAGAACACATATGGCTTTTTCAGAAATTTTTAGTAATGATGGCGAATATAAAATAAGAGAGTATGTTAATAAAGCAAACTCTATGAATCCAAACAAAAGAGGTACATTTGAAAGAGATGTGCTAAAACTTGATGAAAGATTAAATATAGCATATATGGTTTATTATGGAAATTTATTTACTATCTTTCCGAGAACTGATAGCAAAAATGATACTGTATATAAAAATAAATGGTACAGTCCTCTTGATGCGATGAAATTGTTTAACGAGAAAGATAAAAAAGCAGTAAGAACTTTAATAGGTGGATTGATAGGTAGTGTAGCAAAGCTAGATTTTAAAGAAGCTGATAAATTTATAGATTTAATCTCTTCTTATCAAAAAAAAGTAGGGCACGAAATAATTCCATCAGAAAGTAAAATTAATAATGAAATATTATTCAATAATTTATCTCTTTTTTCAAAATTAACAATAGCCTATGTCTTTCTTGGCTTGGTTTTGTTTATAGTTTCATTTTTAACAGTTTTTAATAACAAATGGACTTCAACAAAAATAAACAATATCTTTTTTGCAATTCTATTTCTTTTATTTATCATGCATACATTTGGAATGGGTCACAGATGGTATATAAGTGGTCATGCTCCTTGGAGTGATACTTATGAGTCATTAGTTTATATAGCTTGGTCTGCAATGTTTGCTGGGTTGTTTTTCTTTAGAAAATCACTTATGGCATTAAGTGCTACTGTTGTTATGGCTGGTGTTTTTATGTTTACCGCTCATTTAACCGGAATTGACCCACAAATTACAAATCTTGTTCCGGTACTTAAATCATATTGGCTTACTATACATGTATCTGTTATTACTGGCTCTTATGGATTTTTAGCTCTTGGTGCGATGCTTGGACTTATGGCTTTGATATTATTTATATTTAGAGATGAACTAAGAAGAATACACATTGATGATACAATCAAACAGATAACAGCGATAAACGAAGCATCATTAATCATAGGAATTTCTGCACTTATAGTTGGAAATTTTATAGGAGGAGTTTGGGCGAATGAATCTTGGGGTAGATATTGGGGCTGGGATCCAAAAGAAACTTGGGCATATGTCTCTATTGTAGCTTATACTATTGTGTTGCACCTTAGGCTTGTGCCAAAATTAAACACCCCTTATGTGTTTGCTGTTGCTTCCACTTTGGCATTTGCTGCAATTTTAATGACATATTTTGGAGTAAACTTTTATTTAAGCGGAATGCACTCTTATGCTACTGGTGATCCTGTACCAATACCAACTTGGGTTTATGTGCTTACTGGACTTGTGTTTTTTATTATTGGACTTGCATATAGAAAAAGAAATTTAACAAAAATAACTGTTTAGCTTAGTCTTGTGAATTGTAAAAATATAACAGCGATATTCCTTCTTTTATTGATTGGTTTTGGCTCTGGTTTTTTTTACAAATCATATTTGGTTGATGAAGAAATAAAGGTTATAAAAAAAGATAACATACAAAAAAATAAAAAAAATATAATAATTAAGAAGAAATCTCAACAAAAAATAATAAAAAAATACAATACAAATTTAAAACAAAAAACAATAGAACCCATTGAAATAGAAAAAAAACACCCTGTCAAAGCACAATTTGATGAATTTAAAGAATTGTTGTTTGAAGGTAGCTATGAACCAGCATTGGATATATATGCAAATTTCATGGGAAGCAACACTGCTATAAAATATCAAAATTTTTTATTTAATCATACAAAAAATTTAATACAAAAAGACAACGAAGAAGCATATCTTTTAATTAAAACATTTTTAGAAGTAAGTTATGACAATGTGTACGGAATGTATCTTCTTAGTAAAATTGAACAGCAAAAGAAAAATTATCTAGAATCTATTAAAATACTTTATGACTTAAAAGAATCATATTTGGATGATAAAACTAATGAGCTTATAGAAAGAGAATTGCAAATAGTAAATAATATTTATGCAAGACAATTATTGAACTCAAAAAATAGAAATAAACTTATATCTTTTTTAGAAATTCTCGAAAACAACAATGATGAAACATATAGTTATGAAATTGAAAAAGAAATAAAAAAAATTGATGAAGAAATAAGACTTTCTAAAGACTATAATATTAAAATAAAATTAAAAAGATATCATTCAAATTTTATAGTTCAAATCTTATTAAATGGACACAAGAAAGTAAATTTAATACTAGATACTGGAGCAACAATTACATCACTAAATAAAAGTATCGCGAAAGAAATTCAATATAAAACGATAAAAGAAAATATTAACACAAATACTGCGGCAGGATTAGCAAAAGCAAAATTAGTACAAATCAATAAAATATCTTTGGGTAATACTTATCTTAATGATTTTAAAGTAACAATTTCAAAAATAGATATATCAAAAAAATTTGACGGTCTTTTAGGAATGAACTTTTTGAAAAAATTCAAATTTTATATTGATCAAGAAAATGCAATTTTATATTTAAACAGGAAGCTTTAATGAGAACAATAGAACTATTTAAACAAATAACAAAAATTCCTAGATGTAGTGGTACTTACGAGCCATTTATTAACTTTGTAAAAGAATTTGCAAAAAAATACAGCTATGAATGTTTGGTTGATAAAACAAACAATATTTTATGTTTTAAAAAAAACTCAAAATCAATATTTTGCTTGCAATCTCATTATGATATTGTATGCTTAAAAGATGGAGTAGTACCTGAAATAATTGAAAGTGATGGATATCTTAGGGCAAAAAATTCAACTCTAGGTGCAGACAATGGAATTGGGTGTGCCTATATGCTTAACCTTATAGAGGAAAATGCTAATTGTGAATTTTTATTTACAAGTGATGAAGAGATAGGCTTAATTGGTGCAAATAACTGTGAATTTGATTTGTCATCTGATTGTATGTTAAATCTTGATAGCGAAGAAGAAGGTGCTATTTGTATTGGGTGTGCTGGTGGCATTGATATTTTTGCTTTAAATTCAACTTCAAAATTAAAACCAAACAATGACAATAAACTACTTTATGAAATAATTATAGATAATCTTGATGGAGGTCATAGTGGAGTTGATATTGATAAAAATATACCAAATGCTCTTAAACTTTTAGCAAAAACAATAAAAGAGTGTGACGGAGATTTGTTAGACATAAACGGAGGAGAGAGAATAAATTCAATACCAAAATATGCAAAAGCAATAATAGCTTCAAATAAAATACCATCATCAAATCACAAAGATATACAAATTAAAAAAATAGATACAAAAACTCAACACTATAATTGTCTTGATGAAAAAATTATAAATTTTATATATTCATTTGCAAATGGTGTGCGAGGATATGATAAAGAGTTAGAAGTTGTGCTAAACTCTATAAATTTGGCAATAGTGTCAAATAATACAAATGGTACAAAAATAGAATTAAGCGCTAGAAGTATGGATAATGATGAACTAAAAAATATAAAAAATGAAACTTTAATTTTACTTCAATGTTTTGGATTTGATGTAACCACAAGCGGTAAATATCCAGCTTGGAAACCACAACATTCACTATTTACAACAAAAGTTCTTGAAATATACAAAAAACATAATCCAAATGCTTGTGTTGAAGCTATACACGCAGGGCTTGAGTGTGCTATCTTTAAAGAAAAATATCCAAATATGCAAATATGTTCAATAGGACCAAATATTTATTTTCCTCATTCTCATCGCGAAGAATGCGAAATAAGTTCTATTGCTAAAATTTATGAGGTAGTTAAAGATGTTGTAAATACAGTCTAGTTATCTTCTTTTTTATCAATATCTGTTTGATATTTATAAACAATAAAATCGTACATTTTTGTACCTTCGTTTTTATTAAAAAACATTGTCATTTCAAATATTCTAAATGATACTCTAAAAAATGCAGTAAAAGGAAATAAATAAGTTATAAGAATATCATATTTTCTATATGGATAAAGCTCTTCAAATCGCTCTTTTAGTTCTTTTAAATTTTCACTTTCTTTATTAAGATTAACTATATCGTTTGATTTAAATACTTTAACAGCTAATGATAAATTAATCATAAACATTAATGCATTTAAATTCCAACCAACCATAAAAATTTCTGTATAGCTCAATGTATTGCCTCACATATTTTATAAATGTGATTATATCTAGTTTTTGATATAATATCAAATGCTAAAAATACGAACAACTACACATTGTACTTCAATTAAAATTATCAAAAACAATAGGCAATAAGATTGAATAAAATTGCATTTTTTGATATTGAAGTCATTGAAAATAGTAAAAAAATAGATAGGCTTGGATTATTTATAAATGATACAAAGATAGCTACCACTTCAATTTCTGAGACTATAGATATTTTTAAACAAAAACAACCTCACTTTATATGTGGACATAACTTTGTAAATCATGATAAAGAGTTCTTGTCAAAAACTAGTTTTAATCAAATTTTTGAAAAAATACCAATTATAGATACTCTATACTTATCAATGCTGTTATATGTCAATAAAAAAAACCATAAACTATCCAAACCATACAAGGTTGAATTAAATATTGAAAACCAACCACTAGGTGATGCTGAACAAACCAAAGAATTATTTGTATTGCTTAATACTAAATTTGATAGCCTAGACAAAAAATTGCAAAATATATTTACTTTTCTTTTATCTAAAAGTAAGTATTTTGATGGCTTTTTAAACTACAAGAAAATAGAGAAAAATACTCTTAGTATTTATGAAGATATAAAGGATAAAATTTTTTGTAGTAAAAATGATTTTAAAAAAATAGAAAAAGATTATCCTGAAGAATTAGCATTTGTAATATCATATATTTACTCAGACAATAAAGCTTCAATATCATCAGTAATATTATTTTATTATCCTGAAATTGTAAGTGTTTTAAAAATAATCACTTTTAATCAACATAAAATTAACTTGGAAGAGTTTGCATTAAACGAGTTTAGTATCCCTTCATTTAGAGAGTTTGAAAAAGAAGATACGGGCTTATTTAATATTGGTAAAATTTCTCAAAAAGATATTATTAGCAACTCTCTTGATAACACATCTATATTAACCATTCTTCCAACTGGTGGCGGAAAAACTTTTACTTTTCAACTCCCAGCACTTATAAAAGCTCAAGCTTATAAAGGATTAACCGTTGTAGTATCTCCACTACAAGCTTTGATGAAAAATCATGTTGATAGCTTTAGGGATAAAAATCAAAATTTTAAAGTAGTTGCGATTAGTGGATATTTAAGTCCTATTGAAAGAATGAATGTAATTACTGAAATAGAAAATGGTGTAGTAGATATATTATATTTAGCACCTGAGGCTCTTCGTTCAAACTCTATATTTAAAGCACTAAGAAAAAGAATTATTGAGCGATTTGTAATAGATGAAGCCCATTGTTTTTCATCTTGGGGTCATGATTTTAGACATGACTATTACTTTATAGCTAATACTATTAAAGAATTAGAAGATGAATCAGATTTTCAATCAAAAATTCCAGTATCTTGCTTTACTGCGACTGCAAAACCAGAAGTATTAGACGATATTAAAAAATACTTTTTTGATAATTTAGGTATTGAGTTAAAAGAATTTATTGCTTCAAGTAAAAGATATAATCTTAAATATAGAGCTATTGAAGTATTAACAAAAAAAGACAAGTACGAAGTATTAATAAAAGAATTAACTCAAATTGGCAAAAAACCAACTATTATTTATATTCCTCAAAATGCTAGAGAATGTAAAGAATTAAGTAGAACATTAAATAATGATGAAAGATTATTTGAATTTGATTTAGTAATTGAGCCATTTTATTCAAAAATAGATGAAGAATGTGAGAAGGGGAAGAGAGAAGGCAGAAATAAAGGTGAAATATTAAATGATTTTATTGATAATAAAATTGATGTTGTAATTGCTACAACGGCTTTTGGTATGGGTATAGATAAGCCAGATATTCAAACTGTAATTCACTATGAACAGTCTGATAGTTTAGAATCATATCTTCAAGAATCAGGTCGAGGGGCAAGAGATGAAAAACTTGAAGCCCAGTGTATTGTTTTGTATTCAAAAAATGATTTCAATAAAACCTTTGCACAGTTAAATCACTCTAAAGTTGATTTACATGAGATTCAAAGAATAGTAAAAGAACTTAAAAAATATAAAAAAATCGAACTAAATATATCACCAAAAGATTTAGCAAAGAAAATGGGCATTGATACAGAAGATTCAAAAATTGATTATGAAAGTATGATAAAAACAGCTTTATTAGAATTGGAACAGTATGGCATTATACAAAGAGGTAGAAATGGTTATAAAATATTTGCTACATCAATTGATAATAATAAAAGTATGGATACTGTTCATGAAGTTTTAGACCCAAAAGAAAATGAATATAAAGAAATATATTCTTATATGATTTTACTTATGCAAAATATTATACAAAGAAGTAAAATAGATGCTATTGAAGTAGATGATTTAGCAGATATAGTTGGTGTTGAAAAGAAGATAATATTTAATGTATTATATGCACTTCAAAAAGAGAAACTTTTAGAATTTAATAATGACATTAGTATATATATTAAAAAGTCAATACAAAAAGAATTTTTAAAACATTTCGAGCTAGAAAATATAATATTTAAATATATTAATGAATTACCATATCACAATACAAGCCTAAATTTAAGAGATCTTAATAATTTAATTCCCCATAGCAATACAAATAATATAAATTTATTTAAAAAAATAATTCAAAGCTGGACACATTTATCTAAACTAAAAGCTAATATTTTTCATGCTACATTTAGTAAAGACATATGTAATTTTGAATTATTAGAAAACAATAAAAAAATATTGGAAAAATTAATAAATGTTAGAAAAGAAACTTGCCAATTTATTATCAGTAAGATGTTGGAAAAATTAGACACTAAAGATGAATTGGAAGTTGAAATATCTACAAATAAGTTAAAATTTGAATTTGAAGAACACTATAAGTTATCCCTAGAGGGCTTTCATCATTCTCTTGTTTATTTACATGAACTTCTGAATAGTTTTAAATTAAGAAAAGGAAGATTAATATATTATCAAACATTCCAAATAGATAAAAAAGAAAACATAAACCAAGCTACCCCTTACAAAAATGAATATTATAGGCAAAGCTTAAAACCATACTATGAAAGAAAAATAGAATCTATACATATTCAAATATCATTTTTAGAAAGGCTCATAAAAGATGGTTGGAACAAAACTTCAAGTTTTGTAAAAGATTATTTTGGAATGGACTACAATAAATTTAAGAAAAAATATAAATTTAACAATAAGCATATAAAACTACCCGTAACTCAAGAAAGACTAAAAGAGATAATTGAAGATTTAAATGATGAACAACGAAAGATTTTTAAAGATAAATCTAGTAAATCTATTATGGTTTTAGCAGGTCCAGGAAGTGGTAAAACTAAAATATTGGTTCATAAAATAGCTTCACTAATTACAATAGAAAACAATAAACCTGAATATTTTTTAATGTTAGCACATTCAAGAGTTGCTGTTGCAGAATTTAGAACAAGACTTAAAAAACTAATAGGTAATCAAGTATATGATATCAAAATTTTCACATTTCATGCTTTTGCAATATCATTATTAGGTAAAAATATAAATGAGAATAATGACTTACATAATGTTATACCCAAAGCTACTGATATGATATATAAAGAAGAGGTAGAATTACCATTTATCAATATGCTTGTATTGGATGAATATCAAGATGTAGCTTCTAATACATATGAATTTATAAAAGCGATATATTCGCAAATGGGTAAAAATAAAAAGATAATTGCAGTTGGAGATGATGATCAATGTATAAATAATTTTGGAAAAGATAAAGCTGATATTAAATATATCAATCAATTTAAAACTGATTTTGGACATTTTGATGAAGATGATAATGATGAAGATAAAACTAATTTTTTTCAATATGAATTATTAAATAATTATAGAAGTAAAAAAAATATTATTGAGTTTTTAAATAAATTTAATGAAATTATTCCAAATAGACTAAAAACTATCCCGCTAATATCTCATAGTAAAGAAAATGGAAAGATAAATTTAGTAACTTACAATAAAGACAATAGCTATTTAACGAATATTTTCAAACATATAATAAATAACGAATCTGATAATATTGCAATTCTTGCAAGAAACAATGATGAAGTTTTAACTTTGTATTCTATGCTAATTGAAAATAATATAAAAGCAAAGTATATTACTGGTACAGATGGTTTTAGTCTTGGAAATTTAATTGAATTGGTTGATTTTTTATATTATTGGAAAAATACTATAAATTTTGATAATGCAAGAACTAAATTTGATAAACAATATAAACAATCAAAAAATTATAATCTTGCTAATGCAGTTATCAATAAGTTTGAAGAAGAATATGAAGATGAAATTATAAATAGTCAAAAACATTTTATTATAGTATTTGAACAATACTTAAAAGAAATTACATTTGATGAATTTGAATATACCAAAACCAAAGTAACAGTTTCAACAATGCACAAAGCAAAAGGTAAAGAGTGGGACGATGTATATATTTGTATCAAAGATAATTTTGTAAAGAATGATTATGACAAAAGATTGCTATATGTAGCTATAAGTAGAGCTAAAAATAATTTATATATTCATAGTAAAGATAGTGTCTTTGATTTTTTAAAAAATTATTGTGATGATAGTTATTTTTATGACTCAAGAGATTCAAAGCCAAATAGAATTGTATTTATGATGAATTTAGGAGATATTGCATTATCTGATAAATACTCTGTGACAGGGATTAGAAATACTAAGCCAAATGCAGGTGAAGTCGCATTTATTAAAAGTAATCAAGATGATAAACTTTGTATTTTCAAAGACAAGAAACAAATATGCAAATTATCAAAAATAGATTTTCAGTATCCTGATAGATTGAGTATAAAAATTTATCAAAAACAAAAAGAAGGTTATTTTTTAGAAGAAAAAGTTGATATAGAATATATTATTAAATGGAAAGATAAAAAAGAAAATTTTTTTCATCAAGTTTTATGTAAAGTTTATATGTCAAAACAATAAAAATATTTAAAAAACAACTATGATACAATTAAATACACAGAAAGAAGACTAATACAAATATGACAAAACAACAATACAATAAACAAATAGAAATCTTAATAGCTTGGGCAAAAGCTTATTATGTGGATAATAATCCAATAGCAACTGATGAAGAATACGATAAATTAAATCGAGAGATTTTATCTTTTGAGCAAAAAAATCCTACCTTGATGCATCCAAATACTCCAACGCAAAGAGTTGGTGGTATAGTTTTAGATGGTTTTTCTAAGGCTTCTCATCTTTCTCGTATGTGGTCACAAGAAGATATTTTTAATACTAAAGAATTAGAAAACTGGATAAAAAGGGCTAGTAAAGTTACTGAAAATATGGAATTTATTTGTGAGCCAAAATTTGATGGTGCTAGTTTAAATCTTATTTATGAAAATGGAAAGCTAAGGCAAGGTATTTCAAGAGGTGATGGAAGTGTGGGTGAAGATATTACCAATAATGTTAAAACAATCCAATCAATACCTTTATCAATTGATTATGATGAATTAATTGAAATTCGTGGCGAGGTTGTAATTAAAAAATGTGATTTTGATGTTATAAATAAACAAAGAGTAGTTGAAAATGAAGCACTATTTGCAAATCCAAGAAATGCCGCAGCTGGAAGTTTGAGACAACTAGATAATTCGATTACTGCTAAACGAAAACTATTCTTTAATGTATGGGGTATTGGCGAAAACTCTTTAGAATTTAAAACAAGTAGTGAAGCTATAAAATTTATACATTCTCTTGGGTTTGCTAAACCTCCAATTCAAACAAAATGCAAAACAGTAGAAGAGATTGAAAAAGTTTATCATGAGATAATTGCCAAAAGAGATGAAATACAAATGGGACTTGATGGAATGGTTATCAAAATAGATTCTCTTGAGTCGCAAATTGATTTAGGATACACAGTCAAATATCCAAAATGGTCATGTGCATATAAATTTCCTGCAGTTGAAAAAGTAACAAAAATTAAAGATATTATTTTGCAAGTTGGTCGTACTGGCGTTATTACTCCTGTAGCATTAGTTGAACCAATATTTATTGATGGTTCAACTGTTGAAAAAGCTTCATTGCACAATTTTGATGAAATTGCACGACTTGACTTAAAGATAAATGATAAAGTAATTATTATAAAAAGTGGCGATATTATTCCTAAAATCACAAAAGTTTTAATAGATAGAAGAGATGGAAATGAAATAGATGTAAATCGCCCTACTTTATGCCCTGATTGTAAAGCTGAATTATTTGATGAAGGTATTTTAATCAAATGCCAAAATATGGATTGTCCAAGCAGAGTGGTAAATAGTATTATATATTTTGCAAGTAAAAATTGTATGAATATAGATGGTTTAGGTATAAAAATAGTTGAACTTTTGGTAAAAGAAGAAAAAATTAAAGATGTTCTTGATTTGTACAGTTTAAAATATGAAGACTTAGAAGGATTAGAAAGTTTTAAAGAGAAAAAAATAAACAATCTTCTAAATGCAATTCAAGATACAAAAAACAGCGAATTGCATAGAGTTATAAACGCCTTAGGAATTGAGCATATAGGAGAAGTTGCAAGTAAACAAGTATGTTTAGAGTTTGGGCTTAATATTTTAGATATAACATTTGAGGATCTAAATTTACTTGATGGTATTGGTGAACAAATGGCAAATAGTTTACTTGAATTTATAAGGGTAAATAAACCACTTGTGGAAGAATTGTTTACTATAATAAAGCCAACTATTGAAGAAAAAATTGAAATAAATGAAAATCCATTTAAAAATAAAACTGTAGTATTAACAGGAACTATGAGCGTAAGTCGTGGAATTGTAAAAAAAGAACTTGAAATTCTTGGGGCAAAAGTAAGTTCTTCTGTATCTAAAAAAACTGATTTTTTAGTATATGGTGATGAAGCAGGAAGTAAATATAATAAAGCACTTGCTTTAGGTGTAACTACTTTAACAGAAGATGAATGCCGTAAACTTTATTTACTGTAAATATCAGAATTATTTTATAAATTTTGTTATTAAAAATGCAGCGGGAATACATCCTATAGCTAAAATATTACATGCCACATAGGTTGATTCTAAACCAATAGAATCTCCTAAGACGCCAACTCCAAAAATAATTATAGAACTTACTCCAAAATTTATTGACATATACATACTGTTCATAAAAGTTGGCATATGAGTATTTGTATCCTGTATACTTGCCATAAGAACTGGTCCTGAAGCAAAAAGAAAAAGTCCAACAAAACCAAGTAAATACATACTTCCTGTATATATAAATAAACTCATTGTCAAAACTGAGCCTATACTTGATACAACAAGCATATTTTTTCTTCCTATTTTATCTGATAAATTTCCAGAAAAAAATGTTCCCAAAACTCCAAAAAATTGCAAAATAGACAAAGAAATACCAGCATACCACAAGCTTTCACCTTGATTTGTTAAATAAACTGGAAGATAAAGAGTTAAGGCGCTTTTCATACCAGATTGAAATAAAATAAAAGCTCCAATAACTATAAAAAAGGGATAATATTTTTTTAAAAGTTTTTTAGTATCACCTTTTTCTTTTGGTTTTTGTATTGGACGATTTGTATCAAAATCTTTAAGTTTTATATATAAAATAATTGAAGCCACAATACCAAAAGGCATTAATTTATAAATTCCCTCTAGACCCCATTGGGATATGGCAGCAGTTACTAGCAAAGGACCAAGAGTTCTTGCGGATTCTCCTCCTACCATAAAAAAACTCATTCCTGCTCCTATTTTTTCCCCTGAAGCTTCTTTTATCATAACAGGAGATGGAATATGAAATAAAGCGGAACTAATACCTGAAATAAAAAGTAAAATAAAAAGCATAAAAATAGATGAGGAAAATCCAGTTAAACTCATAGATATAGCCGTAATTGCGGGAGTTAAAATAACAAAATATTTTATACCTATTTTTTCTGCCATAAGCCCAAGTAAAGGATTAAATAAAGAGGGTATTCTTCTTAATACTTCCAAAAAAGCACTCATCGAAAGTGACATATTAAGTTTTTCAATTAATAAGGGCAAAATAGGTGCTAAAAAAGATGAATATATATCATGTGCCAAATGTGCAAAAGATATCGTAAGAACTTCAGGTTTTTTAAATTTTTTATTATTCAATGATTTCCCTTATATCCATAAATTATATTTTTATAATGTATTGTTTTTAATAATACTATTTGCACAAACAAACCCACTAGCCCAAGCCCAGTGAAGATTGTATCCACCACATTGACCATCAACATCTAAAACTTCACCTATAAAATAAAGTTTATTTTGTAAATTTGATTGCATAGTTTTTTTATTTATTTGTGATACATCAACTCCACCAGCACTGACTTCTGCCGTATCAAATCCTTTTGTATCAGCAATTTCTATTTTCATATTTTTCATAAAATAAACCAAACTCATAATATCTTTTTTGTTCAATTCTTTTGCTTTGTGTTTTGTTTTAATTATTTTACAGCTATCAATTATGTACTTAATAAGCTTTTTATGAACAAAACCTTCAAGCCAAAAATATTTATCTTTATCGTTACTATTTTTTAATCTTTTAGATAAAATTGATATTAATTCATCTTTTGTTAATTTTGGAAATATATCAATTTTTACAACAACCTGTCTTCCCATGTTTAAATTATAGGATGCTTCTCTGCTTACATCCAAAATAGCACTCCCAGATATACCATAATCAGTAAATAAAGTATCTCCTGTCACACAAATGACACTTTGACCATCTATTTCTAAATCTATTTTTGCGTCAATTTTTACACCGCTTAAATTTTTTATATCTTTATTTTTAGACACAAGTTGCACAAGTGAAGCAAAAGGATTGATTATTTGATGTCCAAATGTTTTTGCAAATTCATATCCAATATCACAACTTCCAAGCTTTGGCATTGCCTTACTGCCAGTTGCCACTATAACTTTATCAAAAAATTTTTGTTTATTCTCATTATATTTTAAAATAAAAGTATTTTCTTGATATTTGATTTGTTCTACTTTGGTATCTAAAATAAATTCAACTCCAAATTTTTGTGCTTCATAAACAAGCAAATCAACTACGCTAGAAGATTGTAAAGACATTGGATAAATTCGTCCATTTTCTTTGTAAGTCAGTTCTAAACCAAGTTGTTGAAAAAATTGTTGAAATTTTTGATGATCAAATTGTTGCAGTGCATATTGAACAAAATGTTTATCGCTAGTATAAAAATTTTCTAAAGATATATTTTGATTTGAGATATTACATCTGCCATTGCCAGTAGTTAAAAGTTTCCTACCTATTTTTGTATTTTTTTCAAATACTTTTACAATAAATCCAAATCGTGCCAATACAATTGAACACAGCAATCCAGAAGCACCAGCTCCTATAATAGCTATTTGTTTATTATTCAATAGTAAAGTTTGTTTGAAATTCTTTTGAGTCGTCAGTTACTTTGAATGTCCATTTTCCTATCGTTCTGCCTTTTATGTATCTATAATCATAAACTGAACCATGTCCTGCTGGAATAATCATCACTTTAGTTCTTGTAATTTTACCATCTGGTTCTATCCAATTAAAGGTAACACTTTTTTCATAACTTACTCTTTGATGTGTATATTTACAAATTATAGAATTTTCATCTTCTAAAATAATACAATCAGCAATCTTTTCATCATCTGCCAATAAGCTATTGTTAATAAAAACTGAAATAAAAATTATACACAATAACTTTTTCATAATATATCTCCAAATAAACTTTATAATTAAAACTGTTCTATTTTATCGTCATTAAATAATATTTTTTAACATTATGTGTCATTATATCAAAGGGATTCTTTTAATAATATTTTTTTATTTTTATTCATAAATTTCCCAAATAGTTTTTTCATCCAACGAAGCTCTATTTGTTAAAATCTCAAATGGTTTATAATCTTCTTTATAGCCCATACTATAATGATCTTTTATCCAATATCCTACATACAATTATGGCACTTTCATTTGTTTTGCCATACTTATTTGAGCTAAAATTGAAAATTTTCCTAAAGACAAATCTTTATAATCGTGATCATAATAACAATAAATAGCAGATATGCCCTCTTCCAATATATCAACCAAAGCTACACAAATAAGCTTTTCATCTTTAAAATATAAAATTTCTTGACCATATTTTCCAGCCCCTTGAACATAGGTGCGATAATATTCATCTGGATCTATAGGATCATATTTCCATTGTTTTTTTTGATGCATATGAAAATGATATTTATCAAATAAATTAAGATGATCTATACTTACAGATGGTTTTTGAATATAAATATCTATATTTTTATTTTTATTGATTACTCTTTTTTGTGATTTTGAAAATTTAAATTTATCTATATCAATTCTAATAGTTATACACTCATTGCAGTTTTTACATTCTGGAACAAAATGCATATTTCCAAATCGTCGCCAACCATGCTCTAACATATTGGCATGTTCTTTAATATTACAATTTTCAATATACTTATATCTAATATCTGAAATTTTATCATCAAAATACGCACACTGCTTACGCTCTTCAAGAAATTCTACTATTTTATTGTCTTTTTTCATTAGATATTGTAACATATTTTATAAAAAGACAGTATAATAAATGTATGGATTATGAAAGCATAAATGATGTCATTAAAAATGAATCTGCTGTTTTATTGTATTTTGGTGGTGTGAATTGCGGAGTTTGTAAAGCATTACAACCAAAGATAAAAAATATATTTGATAAAAATTTTCCAAAAATAAGTCAATTTTATTTAGATGTTAATGATAATCGTAATATCGCAACAAATTTTAAGATATTTACCATACCTGCTATTTTAATATTTTTTGATGGAAAAGAACATGTTAGAAAAGGTCGCAATATCTCGACAATCGAATTATCGCAAGACTTAAAGCGACCATATAACCTTTTTTTTAATTAATTATTTTAAAAGCTTCTTCTAAATCCAAAGTACCTTCATAAAAAGCTTTACCAACAATTACACCTGCTATATTTCCGTTTGCTTTACAGTTTGTTATATCATCTATATCTTTCACACCACCACTAGCAATAGTATCAACTCCGCTTGCAAGTGCAATTGATTCGGTAAATTCTACATTTACTCCGCAAAGCATACCATCTTTTGAAATATCAGTACATATGATAGCTTCAACACCAGCATTTGCAAACTCTTGTGCCAAATCAGTAGCTTTCATAGAACTAACTTCAGCCCAACCCTCAACTGCAACCATTCCATTCATAGCATCAATACCAACAGCTATAGGATATTTTGAAGCCATATCTTTTACAAACTGTGGGTCTTTTACTGCAATCGAACCTAAAATAAGTCTATCAACCCCAAGCTCAATATACATCTTAATAGTTTCTTCATCACGAATACCGCCACCAAGTTCTATTTTTAAGTTACAGTTTTCTCGTATCTTCTTAATCTGTTCTAAATTTGCTGGTTCTCCTGCAAAAGCACCGTTTAAATCAACTATATGAAGCCACTTAGACCCTAGCTCTTCAAATCTTTTAGCTACTTGCCAAGGCTCATCACTATAAATTTTTGCACTTTCCATAAGACCTTTACTTAGTCTTACTGCTTTTCCATCTTTTAAATCTATTGCCGGTAATATATCCATCTGTTTTTATCCCTTTAGTTAAATAAGTTTTGTAGTTTTTGTTTTAGGTCATTGAAGTTTTTGTGATTAAAGTCAAAAGGATATTTCTTTTGTTTATAAAAAGTGCTATAAGCCCATTTATCTGTCAAGTCATATTTATAACAATCTCTAAAATTTTGTACACATTTCTTTTGTTCATCATCTAATACAGATAATAAAAATGATTCTAAATTGCCTTGTTTATTTTCATCACACATAATAAAAAAATCTAAATTAACATTTTTAAATGATAAATTATCTAATAGTTGTTTTAAATCTTCATTGTATTCTTTATATTTTTTATCTGCATCAATCACTATTAAAATAGATTTTAATATATTGTCTTTTTCAATCTCATCATAATGTTTATGATTAACTTTAAAAATATTATCTATACCTTCAAAATTATAATACTTAATATCATTTTGTGTATCTGGCAAATCATATATTTTTAATAGTGTAGTAAAAAACTCTTTATCTGTTTTACCTTCATGTAAAATACCTACCATCCCCTTACACCATTTCCATTTTCTAGTTCTCTATAAAATCTTTTATTATCCATTACAATTGCTTTTAAAATATTATCTTTATCTTTTCCAAGCTCAATAAGACTTATATCTTCATCTTCTAACTTCTCAGAAACTCTAGCATAAGATTCTATGCATTCTTTAGAATGAGTAGTGGCAAATACTTGTACGCTTTGTTCTTTGGATATAGTTAAGATTATTTCCCATATTCTATCTAGTTGAGTATAATGAATACCATTGTCTATCTCATCTATAAACAAATATCCATCTTTACAATTATATAATGCACATATTATTGAGATATAATGTTTTAAACCATCTCCAAATTCACTTAAATCCTGATACTCTTCTCTATCAATAACTTTACAAGATGGTTTTTCTCCACCTAAAATTTTAAAATTTAATATATTTTCATCAAATTCATTTATATATTTATAAAGAGTTTCTTCTTTATCTTTTTTTTGTACTTCTATAAAAAAGGATTTAAGCTCTTCATTTGTTAGACCTAAATTATCTAAAAATGTCACATTAATTAATCTTGCCAAATCATATGAAAATTCATTAGCATTAATTATCTTTTCTTCGCTATTAGAAGTAAATTTGTATTCTTTTATTCCATTTTCATTTATTAATTCAAAGCTAATATCATTTTCATTTGTTTTTGATTTATAACTTTTAATATTTTCAAAATATTTGACTACTTTTTTATTATCAAATACATCATTTATTAATTCTAATTTTTCTCTTCTATATTTTATATCTGTAATTGAACTAAACATTTTTAATACATTAATTGAATGCATATTTATATAACCAGCCTCCATAAAAGCCGTCTTACCAACATTATTCTTCCCACATATTAGATTAACTCTTTTAAATCCCTCTGCTTTAAAATCTTTAAAACATTTAAAATCTTTTATCTCTATATATTCTAATAAGTGCTTATCCATAATCATATCTCCATAAAGTTTTTAAGTATTTTTATCCCATTGTCATGAGATTTTTCAGGGTGTGGTTGAAAACCATAAATATTGTCTTTTTGTACTGCGCTAACAAAATCATATCCATAGTGCGTAATTCCTAATATATATTTATCATCCGTAACAGCGTGAAAAGAATGAACAAAATAAAGATAAGGGTCTTCTAGTCCATCAAAAAGTTTATTTTCTTTATTAAAAAGTTTATTCCAACCAACATGAGGCACTTTATGCTCATCCATATTCATTTTATTTTTATCGAAAGCTACAACTTTTCCAGGTATTAGACCAAGTCCTTTTGTATTTCCAAACTCTTCACTACTATCAAATAAAAGTTGCATTCCCAAACAAATACCAATTATTGGTTTGCCACTAGTTGCAAATTCTTTTACTGCTTCTAGCATACCTGTAGATTTTAAATGTTTCATTGCATCGCCAAATGCTCCAACACCTGGTAAAATTACTCTATCATATTTTTTTAAATCATTAGGATTTGATACTATTTGTGCCTTTGTATCAAGTAATTTACAAGCATTATAAACACTTGCCAAATTTCCCATATTATAGTCAACTATTGCTACCAAATTATTTCCTTAAAAGTAATATGAGATAATAACATAAATCTTAATATTTAATGCTTAGTACTAAAATTTTGCATCACTTAAAGTCAAAGCAAATATTACTTCACAACCGTTTTTTTCCAAAACCTTTTTAGCTTCTAAAATAGTAAGTCCACTAGTAACCAAGTCATCAACTAAAATAATTTTTAAATTACTTTTTCCTGAATATTTGAATTTTCTTTTATTCTTTTGTCTAAATTTTAAATCTTTTCCAGCATATTTAATAATATTTGTAGCTTTTAAAGTTGTATATTTTGGCTTAATATATTTTGATTTTAAATGTTTTGTTAAAATTGCACTTTGACTGAATTGATGCCTTGTGTGGTCATCTATTGGAATAGCAGTAAGCAACTTATCAAATTCAAAATTTAAAGCAAATTTTTTAAATGCTAATTTGCCTAAAATATTAAAAATCTTATCTCCATAAAACTCATATTTTGTATTTAAAAGTTTTTTAACTTCTTCATATCCATAAAAACTATATACAAAAAAATCTTTTTCTAATTCTCTTTTATTAAAACTTGGTGTTAATAAATTTTTTTGACAAGTTTTGCAAATAATTTTCCATGATAAATTTTCACAAGAGATACATCGCATAATTGTTATTCTATAATATAAAAACTAAAATGAGATTATTTCAAATTTCTGATTTTTATATTTTGGCATTGCCATACCTATATTAGCATTTATGTAGGTTGGGTCAGCAATAGTATAGTTTTTATCATTATACATAAGTCCATCCCCTCTTACATTTGAAGAAAATGCAACCGCCGTTGCTAAATGATCATGGTATTTTATACCAATTACATCCAAATTTAATAAATTTTTAACCAAATAACTAAATATTATACTTCTATCTTCACAATCACTATATGGATAAAATATAGTTTCTTCTGGAAACATCACTTTTTCATAATTAAATTGTTCTGGGTCAGTTTTGTACTCAAATGAAGTCTGAACAAATCTAAGCAAAAGATTAACTGCTTGAATTTCTGATTTGCCATTTATTAATTGTGCTAATTGTGCCAATATAGTATCTGACAATGCCGATGAATTTTTAGCACTAAAATAGATACTATAGTTAGATTGTGGAAATGTTTTATAAAATCTTATTAAATCATTACTATATTCTGCATTTATTTTATAATCATTATTTTCATACTTAAAGCTTAATTCTTTTTGTTCTATATTTTTATTAATTTTTAAATCTTTTTTAATAGCAAAGGATAGTTTTTCGCTTGCTCTTGGATAATCACCTTTGTAAGTATAAATATTTCCTATGCTATTTGTTTTTCCTTTTAAATTTAGTAAATAATACTTTTTAAAGTTTATTGCAAAAAAAGCAACTTGATAAAGTTTGTGTGCAACTGTTGATAGCAGATATGTTTTGTCGTTGTCATAGCCTATTTTTACATCATAATTCATTTTTACTAGAATAAACCAAGTAAATAAATTTGCAAGATTTTTATCATCATAGATATTCAATCCTACTTTATATATAAGCTGATATTTTGCCCAATCGTTTAGATTTAATTCTGTACTTTTTGTATTTATTTGCTTCAAAAGCTTTTTGTATTTGGTTTTACTTGAATTATCCCAAAATCTACTAATAGAATCTTTATTTACTAGAGTCATATCAAAAGAGATTTTTTTATCGTATTTCATATAAATTTTTTGAGAATAAAAATCAAAACTTACAACACTAAAATCATTATCGCTTTTTGGTATTTTGATTTTTTTTATTTTAGGTATTACTTTTTTTGTAATTGGTTTTATCTTAACCTTAGGAGAATCAATCAGTTCTTTTTTTGGAATTATTATCTCTTTTTTTATTTTTGGTACAACAATTGGCTTTGGTTTTTTATATAAAGATGGATAACTCATAGCTTTAAATGCTTCCCAGTCTTTTTTTAGCATATTGCTAAATTCTTCATCCATACTTTTTTTATAATTAGTATATTGAGTGTTTTGCTCTTTTAACCAATCATCATAATCACTAGAGTTTAATATCGTCATTAAACCTATAAATAAAAAAAAGATTTTTATCATATTTTACTCTATTCTATTATTTTTGTAAAAATTGAGTACCAACACCATCGCTTGTAAATAATTCAAGCAAAATACTATGCTCTACCCTACCATCAATAATATGCGCTTTTTGTACTCCATTGTAAATTGCATCGACACAAGCATCAACTTTAGGTATCATTCCGCCTGCGATTGTTCCGTCTTTTTTATAGTTTTCGACATCCTCTTTATCTAAAGAATTTAAAAGTTCACCATTTTTGTCCAATACTCCTTTGGTATCAGTTAAAAATAACACTTTATTTGCTTTTAAAGCAATAGCAATTTTACTAGCAGCAATATCTGCATTTATATTAAATCCAGGATGATTTGGCTCAGCACTATCAGCAATAGGCGCAATTACAGGAATAAAACCTTCACTTATTAAATTTTCTATCATTGAAAAATTTATAGAAGTTACAACACCTGTGTATCCAAATTTACCATCATCTTTCGCAACAGCTTCAATACAATTACTGTCTTTTCCGCTTATTCCAATAGCTTTTGCTCCATGATGATTTAAAAGCGAAGTTATGTTTTTGTTAATATCGCCGCTTAATACCATCTCGACAACTTTCATACTATCGCCACAAGTTACCCTGTGTCCATCTATAAATTCTGATTTTATATCAAGCTTATTTAGCATATCAGAAATTTTTGCTCCACCTCCATGAACTATAACTGGTTTAATTCCAGTCAATGAAAGCAAAACAATATCTTGTGCAAATTTTTCTTGCAACAAAGGACTTGTCTGCGCCGAACCGCCGTATTTAATTACTATTGTTTTTCCATTAAACTCTTTTATATATGGTAGAGCATCTAAAAGCGTATTTACTTTATTTAATTTTAATTTCATTATTTCTCCTGTTTAATTTTTTGCCAACACTTGCATCGAAGCATCTAAGCTATCAAAAAAAAGACTTATATTTTTATAATTTTTATGTATTGCTGTCATATAAATATCATCACCAATATTAGCGCCATTAGTTACAAGATATTTAACTATTTCCAAATGATTATGTGCTGTTGCGTAGTGCAAAGCAGAACAATGCCTGTAATCTTTTAAATTTATATATGCCCCATTTGTTACCAATAAACGAACCGCTTTAAAGTCGCCTTTTTTAGAAGCTGCCATAAGAGCGCTAAATCCCAATTTGTCTTGATGATTTACATCCGCTCCATTATCTATCAAATTTTTAAAATCTTTCACTATTTTTGCCTATTATTTTTTATTTTTTAAATATTTTATTATCGAAGAAGCCGCATTTTTACCATCTGCGGCTGCTGTTACTGCCAAATTGGCACCTCTTACTCCATCTCCACCTGCAAATACTAAAGAATTTGATGTTTGATAGTGTTCATTTATTTTAATACAATTGTATTTATCAAGTTCTATATTTGCTGTTTTTAAAAACTCTGGAGCTTCAGAATCAAATCCCAATGCCATAATAACAATATCAGCATTTTCTATATAATCACAACCCTCAATAATTTCAATTTTTTGTTTTCCATTTTTATCAGGTTTGCTTAATTTTGTTTTTTGCAATTCTAAATCTGTTGCTAAAATACCACTATTTGTAATGATTGATTTTAAAGCAACATTAAATACAAACTCAACACCCTCTTCTTTTGCGTTTAAAACTTCTTTTTTAGAGCCAGGCATATTTTGTTTATCTCTTCTATATAAACATTTTACACTACTAGCGCCTTCTCTTATGGCAGTCCTAACACAATCCATAGCAGTATCACCACCGCCTATTACAACAACTCTTCTATCTTTTACTTTTATAAAATCATCTGCTTTTATTCCAAAATTTCTTTTTTGAATAGAATTAAGAAATTCCATTGCCAAATATACATTTAAACAATCATCACCCTCAAGCCCAGAATGCCTACCTTTTGTTGAGCCGATACCTACAAATATAGCATCAAATTCACTTTGTAAATCATCAAAGTTTTTCTCAACACCTATTTCGCAATTTAAAGTTAGTTTCATGCCAGCTTCTACTAAAAAATCAATTCTTCTTTGAACAACTTTTTTATCAAGTTTAAATCCTGGTATTCCATAAGTTAAAAGCCCACCTGCTCTATCGCTTCGTTCAAACATTTCAACTTCTACACCTACACGAAGCAAAAAAGTAGCAGTAGATATTCCAGCAGGTCCAGAACCTATAATCGCAACTTTTTTACCTATTTTTTTATTTGAAAATTTTGGTTTCAACCCTTTTTTAAATCCAACTTCACTTATATGTGTTTCTATTGGACCAATAGCAATGGCTTCATGCGTATTATTTAAACTACAATCACCCTCACATAAAACATCATGAGGACAAATACGACCTAAAATCTCAGGAAAGGGCGAAGTTTCATTTGAAATATTAAAAGCCAATTCCAAATCTTTATTTGCTGTTTGTTTTAACCAAGCAGGAACTATATTGTGCAAAGGACATTTTGAATGACAATATGGATCACCGCATTGAATACATCTTTGTGCTTGTTCTATTGCTTTGTGTTTATCAAATACTTCATATACTTCATCAAAATCTTTTATTCGTTCCATTACATCGCGTTTTTTAGGATTTATCCTATTAGTTTTAGTAAAATTTAACATAAATACTCCCTATCCTCCTTCATCAGGATTTAGTGGTAACACTGTCATATTTTTAGGTTTTACCATCCAAAAATTTCTAATTTCTGCTCTAAAATTATTTAAAATACAATTCGCCTTATTGGATTTTGTTTCACTTAAATAATCTCTTAGCATTTTTTTAAGATAAATTCTCTCTCTTTCTGTATCATCAGTATCAATCCTAACAGCCTCTATCAATTCACGATTCATATCATCAACAAACACTCTATCTTTATCATAAACAAATGCCAAACCGCCAGTCATACCAGCTCCAAAGTTAGTACCAGTTTTACCTAGTGTAATAACAATTCCACCAGTCATATATTCACAAGCATTATCCCCTGTACCCTCAACTATAGTAATACATCCAGAATTTCTTACTGCAAATCTTTCGCCTACAGCAGCTCTAATATATAACTTTCCGCCAGTAGCTCCATAAAGACAAGTATTTCCTGCTCCTGCAAATTTTTCACCTTGAATGGTAGAATTTATAATTATTTTCCCACCATTCATCCCTTTGCCAACATAATCATTTCCAGCACCATCTAGGTAAATATTTATACCGTTACTTAAAAACGCCCCAAAAGACTGTCCAGCAATTCCTTTAAGTCTAAAATTAATTGAACCATCAGGCAGACCATCATCTCCGTAAAATTTTGCAATCTCACCAGAAATCAAAGCACCAAAGCTTCTGTTTAGATTAGAAATTTTAGAATCTATATTTACAACATTATTTGGTTGTTCTATTGTTGAATGAATTTTTTTAAGAAGTTCTTTTTCCATTTTATTTTTATCAAATGGCTCGTTTGATTCTCTTTGACAAGTATCTATTCCATCAATTCTTCTTAAAATATTACTAAAGTCAAATTTTGAAGCAAATTTATCATCAATTACTTTTAACAAATCACTTCGACCTACTATGTCTTCCATTTCTTCATACCCAAGTGAAGCTAGTATTTCTCGTATATCTTGTGCTAAAAACTCAAAATAAGAGATAAGTCTCTCAACCGTTCCGCTAAATTTTGACCTTAAATCTTTATCTTGTGTTGCAACGCCTACACTACATTTGTTTGTATGGCAAATTCTAAGAATTTTACAACCCAAGTTTGTCAAAAGTGCAGTACCAAAAGCATAAGACTCAGCTCCTAACATTGCTGCTTTAACAACATCTATACCTGTCTTAAGTCCACCATCAGTTTGCAAATGAACAAATTCTCTTAAATGATTTGCTTTTAAAGAATTGTGTGCTTCACTAAGTCCAAGTTCCCAAGGATTACCTGCATATTTAATAGATGTCAAAGGAGCAGCACCCGTTCCACCATCAGCACCAGAAATAATAATCTTATCAGCATAAGCTTTAGCGACCCCAGCTGCTATTGTCCCAACACCAATAGTTGATACAAGCTTAACTGTAATTGTTGCTTCTGGATTGACTTGCTTAAGGTCAAATATTAATTGTGCCAAATCCTCAATACTATAAATATCATGGTGTGGCGGTGGAGAAATAAGTGTAACTCCTTGAGTAGTGTGTCTTAAAGTCGCTATCATATGCGATACT
>JAOZVJ010000080.1 GCA_029938215.1 Arcobacteraceae bacterium
TATTTCTTAGTTTATTTAGTTTAGTCTCCACAAACATTTATAAAATTTTAAAAAACGGTGTCAAAAAAAACGGTGTCAGGCACCAAAAAGGGAACAAAAACTTATTACACTATAAACATAACTTTTAGATACACTTATATTTTTATGATAATTTCTTTTATTAAAATTGATAGCTATTTTTCTACAACCATCGTTTATATTGATTTTAAAAAAAATGGTGAGATACTAAAGAATAAAGGAGACAGGTAGCTTTCGAACTGCTAAAATGGTGCTGCAAGACTTAAGATTAGATTAGATATAATTTTTCATGGCAAAAATAGATGAAGTAAAAGAAATATTAAATAGTTTAAGAATTGGGTTGAGTATTGTTGTTGGCTTGCTAGTAGTAATAGTTGGTTCAACAATAAGACTTGAGCAAAGTGGTGATATAAACATATATTTTTATTTAGGATTGTTAGTATCTCTTGTATTGTTAGTTGTTTTTTTACAAATAATAAGAAAAATTAAACAATTTACACAAAAAATAAAGGATTTATAGATGAGTACAATTTTGATGGTTAGTGTTATTATTATTGTTGTTGCAACTTTTTATTATGGATTTAATCAGCTTACTACGATAGAAAAATTATAGCTGTCATCACTTCTCGTTAAAAATTAGAAAGATAAAAGCGGTGTCCGGCACCAAAAAGGGAACAAAACTTAATTATCCATTAATTTTCTCGGATTAACTTCCACAAACATTTATAAAATTTTAGCTAAAATTAAAATCAAGAAACAGGACAAAATAAACTATAATACCCCAAGAAGTCAAGACAACTTTTCTGGTTCCCACTCTCCGAGTGGTAACCCATACTAGACTAGCAAAACAGAAAGATATGCATTCCCATTGAGACAATGGGAACGAGAGAAATAACCTAGTACTTAGTAAATTTAGATTTGATAAGAATATTTTTATTAAAGTTATTTGAAGATAAGGTTTTGATTCTTTTATCAGAAGAAGCATAAGCATCATTAAAAAGTTTTCTAATATTTTTAATGCTAAGTTGAAGTTCTTCTTTGGGAATATTTACGGCATAGACTACAAAAATAGGAATTTTTGTAGTTGTAGTTTTATAGATATATATATCAAGCTTATCAATTTTTTTAGCAATTTTTTTAGCTTTTTTTATTGTTGTTGCGTTAGTTATGGTTACAGCTTTTTTGCTTGTATCAATAGTATTTAATGTAAAAATTTTTAGACTTTTCTTTTCTTTTTTTACGATTTTTTGTATTTGCGAAGTGTTATTGTCTTTTATATTTGTTTGTGGATAAACTTGAGTATCAAAAATAGATTTTTTAATATTATTAATACTTAGATAAAATTTTGTGGCGTTGATAAAATAAACTATAGTCTTAGATGTTTTTTTAGCAAAATCATCAATTTTTGACATATATGATATAGGTTTTTTATCTTTTTTATTTTCTGTTATGATTTTAGTATTTTTTATTTGTTGTTTTGTTGTGTTGCGTTCGTAAGTATCATTGTTTTGATATTTCTTAACTAATTTTTTAGTTTTATCAATATTCTTTTTATGACTAAACAAGAGTGTTTTTTTATTCTTTTCAATATCTTTTGTTACTATTGTTTCTTGCGATAAATTATAATTTTTTGTTTCAAAATCATTGTTTTTTTCCAAATCTTGCTTTATAATTATTTTTTTATTTTTATTAAATTTATCTCCTGCTTTGATAAATAAATTATCAGAAGAAATATTATTAGCAAAATATCTTATTCTTGTTGCTGATGCCAAATGTGCTGTTGGTAGTGCTTGTGAAGCTAAACTTAAAAGAAATTCAAAATCATTTTTTTTGATATTTACTAGATATATACCATATTGACTATATCCATTTTTTATAGTATTGTGTGCATAAATATCATTGTTTTGATAAATTTTTGTAAAATTTTCAATCTCATCAATTTTTTTTATATAATTTAAAAATATAGCTTTTTTATTTTGATTTACCCATGTTTCACTATTATCATTTTTTAAATTTTCTTCAATTACAGTACCAACCTGAGCCATGTAGTTTATTTCATTTCCATTTTCATCTATGATTGTTTGCTTATTGTTATGGTTGTTAAAATGATCGTTAGTATTTATTTCGGCTTGTATAGTAATTTGAAAAAATAAGAATAATGCAATTAAAATGATTTTTTTCATATTGCATTATATTTAAGTTTTATTGAGTTATCTCTTAGAATACTTAAACTTATTTTAATTATTATCGTTATATACTAGTTGTATAAGTATAAAGGAGGGGGAAGTTATGAGTATAGATTCAATAAACAACAATGTTGGTGTCATAAATAGCACACATAGTTCTTCATTAGAGAGGATTGCTAGTGGTTTAGCTATAAATAAAGCTTCGGATAATTCTTCTTCTTTATCAATTGCAGATAATATAGATTCTCAAAGAAGCGTTATGCATCAGGCTCTTGAGAATATAAATAGTGGTATTGCTATGAGCAATATAGCACAAGATGGTTTATCTCAACAAAAAGATATTTTGAATGAAATCAAAGTTTTAACATTGCAAGCTTCAACTGCTACAACCAGTGATGAAGGAAGAGAGGCAATAGGAACTCAAATATCCAAATTTTTGGATCAATTTGATCAAGTAGCACAAAATGCTACATATAATAGTGAAAGGTTATTGACTGGCGATCAGAAAGATTTGTCTGTAATTACTGATGAAGATTCTTCAATAAGTATGGAAACAAAAGAAACGAAAACAATATCAGATAAAATAAGAAATTTCCTAGGTAACTTTGCAACAGATTTAAATGCAATAAACAATCTTCGAGATGCAACAAATGAAGGAATTAATGAAGTACAAAGTTTTGCAAGCGAATTTGCATCTTCTGCTAATCAAATGGAATCAAGCGGAAGAAGTGCGATATCCGCACAAACAAGTTTGGCAGAAGCAAATAGTAGTATTTTGGATGCTGATTATAGTAAAGAGATAACTGATTTTTCAAAAACTAATTTGATGGCTCAAATAGGAATGTTAGCTGCATCTCAAGCTAATGCGGTACAACAAAGAAGCGTTGCTCTTTTATCGTAGTAGGATACTTATACTAGGACAGTAATTTACAATTTGTAAATTACTGTTGCCAATATTACAACATATAAAATTAAAATATATTTTTTATATGATGTGATATTAGTTTTATTTTTAATTAAAATCCCTATATATACTCCAAATAGTGAAGCCAATCCAACTACAGCACCTTCGTAATACATCATTTGACCAGCAAGACTTAAAGAAATAAAACCTGCAATAGAACTAAATACTACAAAAAATAATCCCAAAGATGAAGCATGTTTTAAATTATAATGTAAATATCCTGCTAATATTGGAGTAAGCATTACGGAACCTCCAACACCAATACTCATTGCCAACATTCCTATAAAAAAACCAATAGATACTAATGAATATGGATGTGTTTTTATTTTTTCTTTTGTGTGCAAAGCAGGAGTAATACTTACTCGAAATATCGCCAAAACTACTATAAGTAAAAATAAATATTGTAAAATATTATTGCTAACATTTGATATAATAATACCACTACAAAGTCCGCCTATAAAACCACCAGAACCTAGATATAGTCCCTCTTTTAAAATTTTTTTATTTTTTTTGCTATTTAAAAAACTTCCATAAGTAGAGCTAAATACCATTTGCATAATTGAAATAGATACTGCTTGTTTCATTTTAAAGTCCGCAAGTAAAAGCATAGGAACAAGAACCATTCCTCCTCCTACACCAAAGAAGCCTGAAACAAATCCTGTGCATATTCCAAAAGCTATAAGCAATAAGCTTGGCTCAATCAATTTTATTTCTTCATTGCATCAATAAAATTTGAATAAATTTCTTCAAGATGAGCATCTTCTCTTGATACATCAATACCATCTTGTTCTTTTATGGCATGCTCCAATACAGCAACTCTTTTAAGTAGATAGTCAAACATCTCTTTAGAAATATCTGGCAATATATTGTGGTCAAGGTGACATTCTGAACATCTTCTTTTTACAATTCTTGCTGGAACACCAACAGCTGTAGAATGACTAGGAACATCTTGAACTACAACAGAGTTTGCGCCTATTTTACTGTCACTTGCTATTGTTATGTTTCCAAGTATTTTCGCACCACTTCCAATAATACAATTTTTTTCAATTGTAGGATGTCTTTTCCCATGAGTTAAGCTTGCTCCGCCTAAAGTTACGCCTTGATAGATTAAAACATCATCTTTTATTATTGTTGTTTCTCCAATAACCACACCAAAGCCATGATCTATAAATACTCTTCTGCCAATATCGCAAGCAGGATGTATATCTACATTTGTAAAAAACTGGCTAATTCCACTTACTGCGCGACCTAAAAATTTAAATCCATTTTTATAAAGTTTATTTGCGATTCTATAATTTACAATTGCCCAAACGCCTGGGTAATTAAATAATAATTCAAATTTTGAATGTAAAGCAGGGTCATTTTTCTTTGGTACTGAAAAATCCTCTTTAATTAAACCAAATAGCGTCATTTTTAAAAGTCTCCAAAACCTATAGTTTGTTCTTTTTTACTATTTAAGTCTTTTACCCAAATAGTATTATCTCTAATTTCATTATCTCCAATTAATGCAACTGTTGTGGCACCTTGTTTTTGTGCATTATTCAAATGTTTACCAAATCCTCTTACTTTGTAATCAGTAATAACTTTTGTTGTTTGTCTTTTTTGTATCACCTTCTTAAATACATCATCAATCGCATTTTCACACATAGCACCAATATAAAGTATTTCCTCGTTTTGTTCTTTTATTTTAATAAGCTCCAAAAGTCTTTGGATTCCTATTGCAAAACCAACAGCTGGCGTACTTCTGCCGCCTAAAAATTCTACAAGTCTATCGTATCTTCCTCCACCTGCTATTGCACTTTGTGCGCCTATTTCATCGCTTACAAATTCAAATGCTGTCTTGGTATAATAATCAAGCCCACGAACTAAATTTGAGTCTACCTCATAAGATATATTATTTTTATCCAAAATAGTTTTTATTTTTTCAAAATCAACATCACAAAATTCACATAAATTATTTGTAATTTTTGGTGCATTTTTTAGTTGTTCTTGACAATTTTCATTTTTACAATCAAGCACTCTAATAGGATTTGTTGCAATTCTTCTATCGCAATCTGCACAAAGTTCTTTCGTCTCTAAGTATTTGATTAAATCATTTCTATAAATTGGCATACATTCTTTACAGCCCAATGAATTAAGTTGAAGCTTAAAGCCAATTTCAAAAAAGTTTAACATTTCACAAATCATTAAAATAATATTTGCATCTTCATAAACACTTGTTTCGCCAAAAGTTTCACAACCAAACTGATGAAATTCTCTTAATCTTCCCTTTTGAGGTCTTTCATATCTAAACATAGGTCCATGATAAAAATATCTATGAGTTCCTCCTGCGCGGTCAAGTTTGTTTTGTACAAACATTCTAACGACTCCAGCTGTTCCTTCTGGTCTTAAGCATACATCGTTTTCACCTTTATCAATAAACTGATACATCTCTTTGCTTACTATATCACTACTTTCTCCAACGCTTCTTTTAAAAAGTGCTGTTTCTTCCAAAATAGGAGTTTCCAAATAATTAAAACCATATTTTTTGGCAATTTTCGAACAATTATCAATAAAATAAGTAAACAACTTACTATCTTTATCTAGTATATCTTTCATGCCTCTTAAACTTTGAATATTTGACATTTTTTGCCTTTATTTTTTTATAAATATATTTTTTGCAAGGGTACCATTTTTTTAGTTTAGAAGTGCTTTATTGATATAATTTTATTATTTGATGATTTTGATGTTATAATAGCAATTATTTAAGCAATAAATCTTGATATATAGTATAATTATCTATATATCCATCATGACCAATTTTTGGATTTATATTTATGTTAAATTTTAATGTTTGTCCATTTTTAATTTTAAAGTTATGAGTTGCTAAAATTGATTTTTTTTCATGAATTGCTTCTAACATATATTTTTGTAAATCGTTAGCAGAGTCTTCATCCTGAATAAAATTTATATTTTGTCCTATAACTTCTTCTTTTGTATAATCATATAATTTACAGAATTTTTTTGAAACATCTGTAATAATAGCTTTTTTATCAATTTTAATTTTGCTAATATAATTTTCACAAAGTAATCTTAGCAGTTTTAGTTCTTTTTCCATCTCATTTTTATTTAATTTTAGTTCGTTTTTTTCTTCACTAATTTCTTTATTTTGTGTAACTAAAGTAATTGCTGCTTGTTTTAAATTTTTATTTTTTTTATTTTTTTTAACAAGTTTTGCTATTTGCAAAGTTAGTTCTTTCAATTTTATTGGTTTTGTTATATATTTATCAATCTTAATATCAATTGCTTTTAAAAGAAATTTTTCATCTGTATATGCAGTAGTTATGATAACAGGAATATTGTTTGCTAATAATATGTCAGATACCATTGCTAGCCCATCTTTTTTAGGCATATTTATATCAGAAACTATTATATCAATTTCACTTTTATGTTGATTAAAAACATCAAGTCCTTCTTCTCCGTTACTTGCAAGATAAATTTTTTTAAATAATTTATCTAAAGTTTGGCTAGTTGTTTTTCTTATGTCATCTTCATCTTCTACATAAAGTACTGTTATATTTTTTAACTCTTCTAAATTAAAACCCATAATCTTCTTCTCCTAAAATAATATTGTTTCAGTTTTTGGTGGTGTTAGTTTAAAAAGTTCATAACTTTTAATACTAGCTATTCTACCACGAGCAGTTCTTTGAATATATCCATTGGCTAAAAGATATGGTTCTATCGCATCTTCGATAGTTCCTTCATCTTCACTTAGAGCTGCTGCCATTGTGCTTAAACCTATTGGTTTACCTTTGTTTAATAAAAGCAATTCAATAAGTCTTATATCCATTTCATCAAAGCCCTCATCATTTACGCCTAATTCATTTAAAGCAAATTTACATCTTGCCAAATCAATAATTTTTTCATCTTCAATTTCTGCAAAATCTCTTACTCTCTTAAGTAGTTTTAGTGCTACTCTCGGTGTTCCTCTGCTTCGTTTTGCAATCTCACTACTTGCTTCGTTTTTGGTTGGTTTTTTTAGCTTAATAGATGCACTTGATACTATTTGTCCTAACTCATCATTGTTATAAAATTGCATACGAAAATTCATACCAAATCTATCTCTTAATGGGTTGCTAATCATTCCAGCTCTTGTAGTTGCCCCAATTAAAGTAAATTTTGGTAAATCAATTTGAACTGTTTGAGCAGCAGGACCACTTCCTATAATTATATCAAGTCTAAAATCTTCCATTGCTGGATATAAGATCTCTTCAATAGCTGGACTTAATCTGTGGATTTCATCTATAAAAAGAATGTCACCTTCTTCTAAATTTGTTAAAATTGCAGCTAAATCACCTGATTTTTCAATCATCGGTGCAGCTGTAACCTTTATGTTTGCATTCATTTGTTTTGAAATAATATGAGCTAAAGTTGTTTTACCAAGCCCTGGAGGTCCAAAAAGCAAAATATGATCAAGTGCTTCATCTCTTTTTAAACTTGCCTTTATAAATACTTGAAGATTTTTTTTAATCTGCATTTGACCGATATAGTCATCCCAAGCAGAAGGACGAAGTAAATTTTCATTTACTTCATCTTCAAAAGAAATTTGATCTACTTCAACCAGTCTATCCATATTTTATTTTAATTCCATATCCTCTACATATTTAACAACTTTATTTCTTCCAGTTTGTTTTGCTTCATATAGTGCTATATCACTTTGTTTTATATATTTCCAAAAATCTTTTTGTGTGTTTGGAAATAGAGATACACCGATACTTATTGTTTTACTAAATGTTTCTGATCCTGCTTGTATTTTTTGTTGAGAAAAAGCAATTCTAATTTCTTCTGCAAGTTTAATTAGATGTTCTTCTGTACTATTTACTGCGACTACAATAAATTCTTCTCCTCCAAATCTAATAACAACATCATCTTCACCAGTAACATCCAACAAAGTATTTGAAATTATTTTAATAGCAACATCACCTATATCATGTCCGTAATTGTCGTTTATAAGTTTAAAGAAATCTATATCTACCATCATCAATCCACAAGGAACACCTTTTAATGCACCATTATATAGAGTACTATCAATATATAGCTCAAGATACTTTCTATTAAATAATCCTGTTAATGGATCAGTTTGTGCATTTTTTTCAAGTTTTTGCATAAGTTTTTTT
>JAOZVJ010000014.1 GCA_029938215.1 Arcobacteraceae bacterium
TGAGTTTTTATTATAAGAAATATCAAGATTTATATTATTTTTAAATCCATAAGTACAACCTATTTTATTCTGAAAAGAATCATCTCTAAGATTTAAAACATTTTGATAATACGCAGATAAATACACTATTTTCAAAGGGTTCTTTTTGTGAAAATTTATTTGGTTTTTCAGGATTGACTAAATAACTAATAAATTCTTTCACTTCATCTAATTTTGCCATAAAACCGTTATACAACAAAAAAGATAAAATTTAAAATTTCAATTAAAAAGTTTTAGTGAGGTACGCATTCCCATCAAGGACGATGGGAGCGTGGGATGTCTTTTATAAGAATTTAAAACTGAGAAACATCCATAACACAATGAAATCCAACTTTTTCATTTGTGCTTTTTCGAGTACTATAAGCACTTGGTGTATCTTTATAAGTACCTTTTTCTTTATCGTCCCAATAAATGGCACCTTTAGGACGTTCATAGATTCTACCATCTCTTAGCCAAGTTCTAGAAGGAAAATTATTATCATATATGAAACCATGAATTATATCATCTTGCGTTACAAGTCTCCATTTAGCACTAGCATTGTAGCCTAAATCTTTACATTCAAATTCTGCTTGTTCAAATCTCATTCCATCAAAATAACTAATTTTCCATAAGTCTTTTATATGAGTAGAGTGTACATAATTAGATTGTGAACCATAAGGTTTGCCAAAATTAAGCCATTTACTGCCCCATCTGGCTTTGTTAACATTTTTTTTCTCAACCCAATAAGAATAATACTCATTTTTATTTAAATATTTACCATCTTTTACCCAGTAACTACCTTCTCTATTTGCCATTGCTCCATCAATCCAAGCCACTGTTACGCTTGAACTTATACTGTTATAACATGCTTTTCCTTTACAAGGAGGAGCATCTAACAATCCATTTGTTTTTTTAACTCCAGATGATGATGAATAAAACCATTGATTTAAACTATTGTCAGAAGGATATTTTACGCCATTTGTTGTATATCTATCCTCTGATCCTATTTCTGCTGTTAGTGCTGTTAGACTGTGTGTTATATTTGGAAGATTCGATCTGCTTCCTCTTGTAAATATTTCTTTTGCATTTTGTTGACCATCTCCTGTGGCATCATCTGTCCAAAAGTCTTTATTGTTATTAGTTAGATGAGTATAATTTTTTGAACCTATTTTTAGTCCGATCCCATGTGGTGCATTCACCCAATCTGTAGCTATAGATCTTGAACTTACTTTAAGATAATCCCCATCAAATTCTGCTGTTTGTGCAGTTACGCCTGCTGGTAGTTGCAACACGCCACCAACAACAAAGCTAGATGGTATAACTGTGCCTGAGCTTGTGTAGAAATTACCACTAGAATCTTTATAGACATCATTACCATTTATATCAATTTCTTTTGTGTAAGATACTCCACCTATAGTAACTGCATTGTAATTATTATCAAAGGCATCTTGTAAATTTGTAGTAACAACAGCATCAGTTAGATTATTTTTAGATGTTGTATTTGTTGTATGAGTATATAGATACAAAGTATCTTTAAGACCTCCAGCGTAATAATTATTCACGCTCGCACCATTACAAGTATCTTTGTCACAATCATTTACAACTGTATAATAATTTACACCTGATAATACATTTGGAAATGAATTTCTTCCTGTGCTTCCTTTTGATAAATAAATAGTTTCATCAATAGAAGTCAGAATATCACTATCTACTCTTTTAAAATATATATTGCTCTTAGTGTCATGTATTACACTACCATTTGTAGAGCTTGTTTGAGCATCTACAAAGTTATTTAAAACATCATCGTATCCATAAGCTTGATACATAAAAACATTTCCTATGCTTGATACAGCTTCCATTTTCATCATAAGTGCATTGTTTGAAGCATTTGCAACATATGCTGTTGTTCCTATTTCCCAATTTTGAGTTAGCAATCCTGTTAAATCTTTAACTATGATAAACTTCATATCAGAAGTTGCCCAATATCCGCCAGTGCTTGTATTTTCCCATTTGGTAAAAGTTTTTTGACCTGAAAATTCACCATTAAGTGCAGAAACTTTTGCAGTAGAACCACCTATTTTATCAAAAAGAGTAGTAGATACTTCTTGAATTGTTGAGTCTCCATTAAATGTACTACTACTTGAACCACCTGCTAATCCTGAGCCAGAATCTAGTACCCAAGTATCTTCGCTTTCTATATAAAAATATTTTGTTAATTTTGAATCTTCATATACTATCGCACATCCTTGGTCTTGTGCGGCAACCGAACTTAAATCACTTAGACTAGAAAATGTTCCAAGACATTCTTTGTATCCAAGAGAGCTAAGCTTGTTTTTATCTCCCGTTGCTCCCAATAAATCCCAAACGCTACTAGTTGGATTGTATTTATATATTTCCAAAGCTCCAGTGCCTGTCGGTTTAAACCATGTTTTTGTTGTGTTTGTCGGAGTTGTTGTACTAACAATCGACTTTGTGTTTGAAGATGTTGTTCTAACAATACGATCAAATGCCAACACATCAGCACCAAATGGAATTCTTACATTTAATGTGCCACTATCAACCAAGCCCATTACTTTTGCAAATGCGCCACTTTTAATAAAAGCATTTTTAACTATGTCTGTTGAAGTTGCGGGAAGTGTGTTTGTAAAAGTTACAATGCCGTTTGTTACAGAAAAGCTCATCTCAGAAGAATAGCCATTCCAATTTGCTGAAGATAATCCATATTTTGAATTTATTTCAGTTTTTGTAGGTGTTAAATCAGCAGTGTCTAGTATGTATCTACCAATATAAGAATGTAAAGAAACAATTTTATCCGAAGTTGTTTCTGCCTTTTGTGCTCTTGCCAACTTGAGTGCAAGATTAAAATTCTTTCCATAGTCTGCTGCCGTTAATGAAGTGGCGAGTGCCAAACTCAAAAGTATTTGCTTTGTGTTCATTTTATCTCCTTTAAGATATTTTTCTTATAATTGATTTTTATAATTTGCATTTTTCTTTCTTTCTTTCTTTAAAAGATTAGCCAACAAAGACCTTGAGTGTTTTAAATCTAATATTTTTTGTCTATTTGCAACTTTGTTATAATTTGAATCATCATCTTTTAAAGTTTCTATTTTTTGATTTTTTGTTTCCATCTCGTTGTCATAAAAAACAATAAGTTCATCTGATTTTTTAATTCTTTTTTCATAAACAGAAATAGTATCAACATCATTGTCATCAACTTTATATACAATATCTTCTGCCAATTCTGCTAATTTATCTATATTGTTTAAGTTACTATTTGATGCTATTGTTAAAACATCTTTCGAGACACCTTCATCTGAATTTATAATATCATTTACAATTGATTGTTTATTTGTTTTTATATTATCAATTGAACTAGATAGTTTATCATTTAGAATTGAGTCATAATCTCCCTGTGTTGTTTGAGCTTCAAGAAATGCTTCATTTTGCATTTTTAAAATTTGTTCTTTTTCAATTTTATTTATTCTGCTTAGTGTTAAGCCTGATATTTTATTTTTATCTCTATATTCTCTTTGTTGAGCAACTTGCGACATAAAGGCAGAAGATTCTCCTGTATTATCTTTTGAAATAATCTTACTTATTTTTGAAGTTGTTACGAAGTCATCTTTTGTTTTTATTGCAATTTGATTTAGTTTTTGTAAGCTTACTTTTGGAGAAGCAAAAGTGTTTGTAGTGCCGTCTTCTAAGAAATCATTTTTTCTTAAAATCTCTTTTGCTTTCACTAGATATGCTTGGTCTTGATTTGCACTATCTATTGAAATTTTAGAATCATCAATATTATATAAATCAAAATTTTGTGAAATTATGTATGAGCAGTCAGCCAAAGAAATCTTTTTTGTATTTGCCAAATCTTCACAATTTGGATCGTCGTTTGTTATTATTGCAATTTTCATTGCTTCATGTAAATTATTTAAAACAGTAATGTTTTTATTGGTTTTTTGTCTTGGATTAGCTAAGTAATTTGACATTTTTAAGATACTTGTTTCCATATTTTTATCATTTGATATATTTTCAAATTTAATGATTGAGGCAAGTTCTTGAACAGTTTTTGCAACTTCTATTGCGTTTTTATTGTCTGTTGCTATTTGATTGTTTTTTTTAAACAAAACAAATGAAGACATGACTAAGGCAGTTGCTATTGTAAAAACAAAATAATTCATAATTAAGCCCTTTTTATGGTTTTACTAAATTCTATAAAGGTATTATATCACATACCAAGTTTCTTTTTGGTCTCAGTTTATTGTAAAAAGTGTTTTTTATAAAAAATTTGATAAACTCTTTAAAAGAAGGGATAAGTAAGTGAATTTTTTTAAAATTGTAGGTAATATTTTTATAAGTAAATTTTATTTATTTATTGTGTTTGCATGTGTTGCTGTTTCTTTTTCAATATATTTATCTGTTAAGTCATTAATGTATTCTTTGGAGAGTCAGATTGTCGAACATTCGATAGCTGAATGTAACAGAATCGCTATGTCATTAAAGAATAAATATCTAAATAACAATACAAATAATAAAAAAATATCTGATAGTATTTATGACTATATAGGAAATAAAACTATAATTGAAATAAAATTTATTTATAAAGAAGATGAAGAAAATAGCTATAAGTTTTTAGAAGATTATTATGATGAAAAAATAAATTCTTTTTTTAAGAATATTATGAAAATATCTATTCCTTTGTATGATAATAATAGTTATATTGGTACTTATGAATTTTATTATGATATTACAAAAAAGAAACAAAGCTTCATACAAAAAACTTCAGATATAAAAAATATTTATTATTTTGTTGGAATTTTTCTTATGACTTTTGGCTTGATTATGCTGTATATTGCGAGCAGAAATGATTTGATAAATAAATATACAAAATTGCAATTAAAAAAACTAAATGATAATTTAAAAGATAACATAAGCGATAAAGTTGAAAAACTAAGAAAGCAAGAAAGAATATTATCTCACCAATCAAAACAGGCTGCACTTGGCGAAATGATAGGCGTTATTGCACATCAATGGAGACAGCCATTGCATGAATTAAATCTTAATAATGCTTATTTAAAAGAAATAGTTAAAGATGATAATTTGAGCGATGTAGTTATAAACAATGAAGAAATAGTAAATTTTATGTCTAACACTATTACTAATTTTGAAAATTTTTATAAAGATACGAAAGATGAGTCGTTTAATTTATCACAATCCATAGAAGAAGTGCTAATATTGTTAGAAACACTTATAAAAAAAGAACAAATTAATTTTATAAAAGAAATAGATGTAGATATTGAAATTTTTGGAAAACGCAATAATTTGGCACAAGTTGTTTTAACAATTATACAAAATGCTATAGAGATTTTTAAAGAAAGGCAAAGAGAAAATCCAACAATAAAAATTGTTGCAAAAAAAGAAAAAGAAAAAATAATTATAACAATAGAAGATAATGCTGGCGGAACTGGACTTGATGATTTGAGCGATATGTTTAAGATGTTTAAGAGTTTTAAGAAAAATCAATCAAGTGGAATTGGACTATATATGGCAAAAATAATAATTGAAGATAAATTTCATGGAACACTAGGGGCTAAAAATATCAATAATGGAATAGTTTTTGAAATAAAAATATAAAAACTTTTTAATGTTTATTCAATCATATAGCCAGATTTTCCGACAGTAACTACTAGTTTGTCAACTTTTTTTCTCAATCTAAAGACAAGATTTTTTAATGTAGATGCTGGCATATCAAAGGCTCCATACATCTTATCTTCACACATCTTTTTTGTTACAAGATTTCCTCTGTACAAAATCAAAAGCTCAATAAATAAATTTTCTTTATTGGTTAAAGCTATTTTTTTATCATAAACTTTAATAAGCTCATTCTGCGGATCATATATATAATCATAATTCAATGATACCTGCTTTGCTAAAGTATTTTTTAATAACTGTTTTGCGGAATCTTCTAAAATTTTTAAAATATCTTCATGTTTTATTGGTTTTATTAAATATTCAGAAAGTTTTAATTTTATAGACTTTAATAAGTACGATTCGTTTGTGTATGCACTCATAATAACAATTGGTATATCCGAATTATCTTCTCTTATTTTAGTGACTAAATCCAATCCATTCGATATAGGCATTTCTATATCAGTAAATATTATAGATGGATTATATTGCTGATACATATCATAGCCATCTTGACCGTTTTCTGCTTCATATATTTCACATACATAAATTGACAGTAATCTTTTGAGTTTTTCCATGATTTGTTGATTGTCATCCACTAATAAAATTGTTGATCTTTTTAACATTTTCTTATGTAACTCTTCCATTTGTGTTCTCCTATATTATTATTATACATCAAATCACTATAAAGCAGAATAAAACAATAAAGTAAAGTGAAACTAATTTGAAACTATAGATATGGTATACTTTTATAAAAAATAAGAGGATTTTATTATGAGGTTTATATTTATACTTATATTTGCTGTAAAAATTTTATTTGCTTTAGATTCTATAGCTATTGTTAAACCAACAGGTTTAAAGCTAAGAGCAGATGCTAAACTTGAATCGGAAGTTATTAAAGTTGCCAAGGTTGGTGATTTTTTTAGTTATTCTGATATTGATGAAGAATGGATAGTTTTGGATGATATTTTTTATGCAAAGAAAAAATATTTTTCACTTACAAACAAAGATATCAAAATCGTTGAAGCTTTAAGAGAAGCGAAAATTCAATCACATCCACTTGATGTTTCATCATTTTTCTTGGGTTATGCAAAAAAAGGTAAACAGTTAGAGGTTTTGGCAGAGATGGATTTTGAATGGTACTTGCTAAGTAATGGTGCTTTTATTCGCAAGGATGATGTGCAAGAATATAAAGAAGAGATGATTATTGACACTAGCGTAGAAGACAAAAAAGAGTCATTGATGGTAATTAATACGGATGATTCTAACAATGCAAATGACTTAAATAGTACAAATGATACTGATAACACTAAAGAAGAAGTTAAAAATGTTTATATTGCTACATACACTGAAAAAATAGAAGATAAGAATTTGGCTTTTATTTTAGAATATACAGCATCAAACTATGATACTATAAATAATGAAGATTTAAAGTTATTTATTAAAGTAGTGAGAATTTTGTCATTGGAAAATATTAAGGATTTTGATTTGGAAAGTTTTAATAGTGAATTTTCGACGAGAAGTATTTCAAAAAAGAAAATCATAGAGTATATGGATGATATAAATAATCTAATACAAAATGATATTACATATAAAGGTGGTGTTTATGAAAACTAGTCTATGTTGTTTAACCGTGATGGTTGCGTTTTTATTTTCAGGATGTGTTGCTACAAAATATGATGAATTTTCTATGGACAAAGCAGTAAAAGTAGCAAAAAGAACTGATAATTTAAAATTAAATCATCTTTCAAATCAATTACAATCAAAGGTAGTAAAATTACCAAAAGATGATTTTATAATGTTAAATCAAAATTATGATTTAGAAACTCTTTTGTTGAAACTTTCTGGCGTAGATGGTAGAATTTATTATTTAAAAAATTACAAAGACTTTATAGTTCCTATTTCTAACACTAAAATACATAATTTTAAAGAGTTGCAAAAATATCTAGAAGATGTTTCGGATATTAAATTGGAAATTATAAAAAATAAATACAGGAAAACTTTACCAAAAATTTTAAAAGTATCTAGCATTTCCAATAAAAAACTTTCTCTTGATGATATTGTTATATCGTTAGAAAAAGATTCTACGCTGATTGATTTGGTGGAATATATAAATAACAATACAAAATATTCGATTTTTATAGATAAAAATAGTTTTAAAAAAGTAGAAGAAGATGAAAGTTCTTCCATCTCTACCAATAGTTCAAGCACGGATAATGATACTGATGATATAGTTCTTGATGATGAATTAAAGTTAAATTACAAAATAAATATAAATAATTGGAAATTAAATAAATTAATAGATTATCTACAATATAGTTTAAATCTTTTTGTTGATATTGATTATGATAAAAAAATGATTTTAATTTCTAAAATGAAAATTTCATCTTTAGATATAGTGATACCAAATATAAAAACAGAATATGATGATAGAGTGAAAGACTTAAGTACTCTTACTGTTGCTGAAGAATCAGATTCTAGTTCGCAAACTATTGTAACAGATGATGTCGCATCAAAGATATATAGTGAGTTGAAAAAAAATATTGCTTTTATTTTGACAAATTTTAGTGAAAATTCAGAAGTTTATATAAATGAAACAACAGGAACTATAGATATAAGATCGAGCTTTCTTGCTTTACAAAAAATAAATAAAATTATAAGTAAATTTAACAATGATTTTTCAAAACAAATTGTTTTGACAGTATCTTTTTATGATATTATTTTAAATAAAGAGCATACTTTGGGATTGGATTTTGCAAAAACAACTACAACTGGGACAAATTATAAAAATAGATTTGTACAAAACAACTTTGTTTTTAAAAATGTATCTGGAAAAAAATGGGGATTTTTCTTGGATTCTTTGCATAAATTAGGATATCTTTATAATATAGAAGAATATGATGTATTGCTAACAAATAATATACCTTTTGAAGATAAAGATTTAATAACTACTAAATATATCGCTAGTAAAACAACAACAGTAAATACAACTAGTGGCGGTACTACTTCTAGTGAAGATTACACTAGGGATGAATATCAAGAGGGATACAATATAACCTATTTACCAAAGATTGGCAAGAATAATCAAGTATTTATAAAGATGAATATCGCTCAAAAAATACTGGAAAATTTAGAAACAGAAACTTATGGTACTAGCAGCGATACATTTAGTCTTCCATCTGTACGGGATGTTGTAAAATCACCATTGTTAAAATTAAAAGCTGGAGAGGGTTCAATTGTATGGCAAAGAAAATATCTTGATGTTGCGGATAATTACTCTGGAATTATTCCGTTAGAAGATTTTATTATAGGAGGCACTTCTGGTAAAAACTTTGTTTTAAAAGAGTACTTGATGCTCGTAAGAGTTAAAAAAATTAAATAAAAGGAAATTAAAATGGAAAAAGTTAGAAAAAATATGAAAAAAGGGTTTTCGTTAGTTGAGTTAGTTATCGTTATTGTTATTATGGGTATATTATCAGCGGTAGTATATAACTCTTTATCGGGTTCAAAAGGAAATATAGAAATTCAAAATTCTATATCTTCAAGCGTAAGACAAGTTACTGAAGCCGTTTCTCAATATAGAGCAAACAATAGTGTAACAGCTGAGCCTTATACTGGTGCGAATATTAATGATGCTTCAATATATTTACCAGCAGCTATGTCATTGGGTAGAAATGATGGGTCTGAAGCGGTTCTTGGTACTTCCAATCTCGCTTTAGATGAAGTTGGATCTTTAGGATTAAATGGTCAATGTGAATTTTCTATAGCACCTGACTTGGATCGTGCTGGTGGTGTTGCTAATCGTGGAGTAAAATTATTTATGGATTGTTCTGCCATGACAAACTGGACAGATGCTGAAAGATTAAAAGCGGAAACGGTATTTATAAGCAATGTAACAAAATATTCATCATCTGATGTTCTTGCGGTTCCTGCAACAACAGTTCTTGGACTAGAAAATGTAAATTTTACTCTTACAGGTTCAAATACTGATGGAATAGTTGGCGTAAGATATTTCACAAATTAATTTAAAAACAAGAGGATAATCTTCCTCTTGTTTTTAGCAAATAAAATTTTAAGGTAAGAATATGAAATTAATAATACTATTTATTTTAGCTACACAAATGCTTATAGCAGAAGGTGATTTGGCAAAAGAGCTTGAGTTGATTTATGCAAAAAAAATGCAATACGAAAAACAACAAGAATTAAATAAAAAACAGGATTTAAACAATATAAACACTCTTAGGGAAGAAAATAATAAACAACAAGTTAAAACAAATTTGGCAAAAAATAAAAATAACCAATATGATGCATCTTTAGCAGGAAAAAAAGAACAAATATCTTATCTGTTATCTGCATATAATAATAAAAAAAAATCAATTTTATTAAATGATTATGTAAAAGTGAATGATTTTATAAAAATAAATAATAAATATATGGTGAAAGTAAATAAAAATAATTTGGATAATATTATAGATACATTAGTAGAAAATTCTAAAGAGTATGTCGATATTAAAAGTAGAATAGCAAAACTTAAAGCTATGAAAAAATTAAAAAATGTAAAGTTTTTAAAAGAAGAATTAAAAGAGTTGTCTAGTAAATTGAATTCAAATAATAAATCTACTATTGCATCTTATTCTTCAAGTAGAGATGTTGATTTGGAAGAGGTGACGACTATTGTTTTCGATAATACTTCTACTGTGAATTATAACAATATATTGAAAATAACTTTTTTAAATCACAAAATAAAAGTAGAGATAAAATAAATGTTTTCAAAATTTGCTAAATTTTCAGAAACTGAATCTAATATAATTTTAGTAACATTCAGAAACTATTCTGCTTTAGGTATTGGTTTACCAAAATCTATTGAAATGTTAGCAGAAAATGAGGCAAATAAAAAATTAGGACAAGCATATAGAAGACTTAGTTATGCAATACATGAAAAAAATATAGACCCAACTATCGCTTTGCAGGATTTAGGAATAATTAGTTCAATCGAAGGGTTTGTATTAAAAAAATCAAAATCAACAAAATTTGCTATAGATGATATTATGGATATGAGAAAAAGAAAAAATAAATATGAGTCATCTTTGATAAAAATGTTTTTACCATCTATTTTGTGGTTTTATGGAACTATTGCTCTGATTCCTTTTGTGTCAGGCAAGCTTGAAGAAGCTAGAGAATATTTGGTAACACTTCTAAAAGTTTCAAAAGATATTGATATATCAAATCAAATAATCCTTCCTTTTTATACTCAAAACCCAAATCTAATATCAACGGTGCCGTTTTTAGTTTTGATTTTATTTATTGGTTTTTATATATACAATTACATAAGAAACCCATTTATTTTATATAAATTTTTTAAAGGGAAAGCTTATTCGGATATAGCGATTTTTTTAAATATTTTGTCTGTATTAAAATCAACTGGAGAAAATTCTCATCAAATTTTTGAAATTATGTTAAAAAGTGGAAAGTTTAAAAAAGAAAATAATTTATTAAGAATACTTTTGTCAAAAAAAACTTTATACGATGTATTTCAGCAGTTTCATTATCCAAAAGATATAGTAAATGTGATAAAAATGGGAGAGCAAACAAAATCATTTTGGAAAAATTTGCCTGCTCTTATTGTTTTTTGTAACGAATCTTCAGCTTCTGCCCTTTATAGGTTAGATGTATTTTGGAAAAAACCGGTTTATATGTTATCAATGTTTGTTGCCATTTCTTTTGCTATTAGTCTTTTTTTATTAGCAATAAATGGTATGAATTTTATGTTACAAATGGCTATGTAGGAATATTATGGAAGTAAAATTATTAAAAAGTTATACTGAGTTTGAGTTTGCGGAACTTAGTGGATATGAAAGAGATATGATAGATCCTGTCGTAAGAAAAAAATTTGTAATGGCAAGACAAAAGGGAAATGAAGATTCTTTTTATCTTTTAAGTGATATTGCATCATATATTGCAAAAAAAAGAAAAGATATATCGTATGCGTTTGTGGTAAACAAGGAAGAGGTTCATTCTAGTGAGTTTGATGAAAAAATTTATAACTATAGTATATATTTTACAAATATTACTATGCCTTTTATAGAAAATTTGAATGGAAAGATAGAAATAAGTACTAAATATTTGGAAAAAGATATTCAAAAACTAATCTATTTATTTGATATTATAAAGATGTTTTATAGTATGCATGAAAATGATAAGTTTCTTATAGTGTCTGATTTAAAAACTGATGAATTAGATAATTTACATTTTAAAAATTATGAAATAATGCCTGAAAAAGAAGTGAAAAAAATGTCACTTTTTTTACCAATCATTGAAGGCACAAACAAAAAAGTACTTTTTTTTGGTGCAATAGTATCATTGGTAACAGCAATAATTTTTATAATAAATATATATATGACATCATATATTAAAGATAGAAATGTTAAAGAAGTAGAGATATTTAAAGAACTTACAATAAAGAAAAATAAATTAATTGAGAAAAATAAAAAATTAAGAAATGCAATCAAAGAAACAAGTCGTTATACAAAAGAAAATATATATAAAGTGAATAAAAATGATTAAATATAAAAGAAAAGTTATTGTATTTTTTGCTTTATTTATGATTGTTCCAGTAATTGCCTTGATATTTATTAGCAAAAATCAAACTCATCAAAATAATTTTAATATGTCAAAATTAGAAAAAACTTTAGATCAGTTAGAAGAAAAAAATAATGCGTTGGAACAGGTATTAAAAAAATCTAAAGTTATGAGAAAAAGTCTTGCAAAATATGCAATTAAAAAAAATAATTTAAAAATAATATCTGATAAGATTATTAGTTTAGTTAATTTAACAGCAGTTTTGAACGCTAAAGGCTATAATATAATTTTAGATACAAAATATATAAATAAAGCAGAAATAATCATTGTCTTTAAAATGGATGAATTTTTAAATCAAAAAATAGCAAAAAGAATATTTGATAAAATTGTAAAATATTATTTTAATTCTAAACCATTTATGATTAAAACACAAATGGCAAAAACAAAATATACAATTGAAATAATAAAAACTAGTCAAGGCAATAAATAATGGTCGAAAAAAAAATAAAAGATATTGTTTCAAAAACTAAAACACTAAAAAACAAAATTAAAGAATTTAAAATTAAAAAAAACATTCCTAAAGATAATAAGCCAAATATTATCCAGCAAGATAGAAAATCATTAAGATTTATTGATGCGTTAGATGGTGTATATTCACTTGAAGAAGTTGAGATTATAAAAAATGCTGATTTGTCACAAAGCAGAACTCTTCAGGCTAGTTTTTTAATGGAAGATGATGACAAGAGAAAGGCATTTATAAGCAAAATACTTCCTGACGCTGTATATATAAAAACAATGGAAGAGCTTACGAGTAAATATATTTTAAGCGACCAAATGCTTATATCTGAAGTCTCAAAAGAAAAAAAAGATATTTTAACGCACAATGGCGCTATTTTGTGTGAGAATATTGAAACTGGGAAAAAAGCCATAGGATTTGTTATACCTTTTTTAGATATTCAAAAACTTTTTTTTGAAGAATATTTTTTTATAGGCAATGAGATTTTTCAATTTTACACTAAAGACACTAGAAGTTTGCAATTTATCGGTGTTGATAATGAAAACAAAGTTGAAAATTTACTTCAGTATATGGAATCAAATAATATAGCAGATTTACATTTAAAAATGGCAAATGAATTTTCGTATCAAATCACAGGAAGAATAGGTAGTGATATTGAAACTTTATCAAAAAATCAATTTTTAAACATAGAGATTATAAAAGAACTTATTGAAAGTTTAATTATCGCAGCAGATCAAGACCCGTATGTAAAAAAACCGGAAATTAGAGGACTTTTAAAAGAAAAGGTTTTTAATAAAGATGGAGCAAAAATTACAAGAACATATAGGCTTCACATTATAGAACAATCGTATGCTGGAAAAGTAGGATTTTCTGTTTCGATTAGACGACTTATGAATTATAAAGAACTAAGAGGTATGACATTGCCTAAAATGGGTTATACCGGTGAAACAAATAAGATATTAAATAATATTGTTAAGTATGTTAATAATGGTTTGATTATAGTTTCGGGTGCTGTAAACTCTGGTAAATCAACTTTTCTTTATAAGATGGTTGATATGCTATTAGAGAGTGGAAAAAGGGTAATTACAGTTGAAGCACCTATTGAGATACCAATTCCGGGGATTATTCAAATTGACTTAAAAAATACCGAAGATGCTGATGATGAGCTAAAATTTACTTTAGAAAAAGCAATTGCATCTATGTTGTCTCATGATTTGGATGTAGGACTTATAAATGAAGTTCGTTATGAAAGTGAAATCAAAAAGCTTATAGAATTGGCATTGGTAGGGCATCTTGCTGCTACAACAATGCATGCAAATGATGTAAAATCTACAATTGTAAGATTGCTAGAAGTTGTTAATGACACTCAAGTTTTTGGTACTTTTAGATTATTTGTAAATCAAAGATTAATTGATCTTAAATGTCTTGAGTGCAACGGTACTGGTGAAGACAATGAAGAAAATCCATGTAAAAAATGTGATGGTAGAAAAACTTATGGTAAGATAGCGTTGCCAGAAGTTCTTTATTTTAAGAGAAGACTAGAAAAAGATGATCCAATTTATGATTTTGAAAAATTAGTAGAGATGGGAAAAGCTGATTATTTTCCAAGGATTCATTTTGGACAAGAGTTGTACGACAAAAATCTTTTGCTTGATCAAACTTGGAAAGAGATTCAAATAGAAGCAGGAGTGATAGATGAGTTATAAAAAAGCTTTTACGATGGTAGAGCTTGTAGTAACAATGCTTATTGTGGCTTTGTTATCATGGTACGCAGTTGTAGAAAGAAGAGTGGATACTCGCATAAATGATATGAACACAGCATATAATCAAATTAGCGGTTTTCTAGCAAATGCTGTGCTTGACAGTACTATAGGATATCCAAATGGTAATGGTGGTGATTGTTCTACTACAAATGATTATATAAATATTTCGGCATACAGAGCAAAAGAGTGTAGTGGACTTGTTAATTTTATCATAGAAGGTGCAATAACAACACCTGCTGAGCAAAACAATGGAACGGTAAATTATTTAAAAGGAGGTTTGCCGAACCTTGTTCAAAGTGGCGGGCGAATTTATATCGGCAATTCTGTTGTGGCACCTGCTCCTGCCGTTAATTCTGATGAATTTTATCTATTTTTTGATTTTTCTAGGACAACTGGAGATGATGCCAATGAAAGAGCTAAAAATGCTTATTTTATAGAAGAGGTTTTTCTTTCGCGTATTTCTAAGGATTTTTCAAGTTTGATTGTTGGAGTATTTCCTCTTGCAACAAGACCAAATGATGCCTCAACACAAGCCCAAGGTGATGGAAATGCTGATGGAACCACAATGGATGGTATGTTTGGAGTTTTGTTTAGAAATTAAAAATACCATGTAAGTTTTGTCCAAACTGTATCACTTATAAACTTTTTGCCAAATTCACTATCATTATTTCCCGAGTTTTTATTATAAGAAATATCAAGATTTATATTATTTTTAAATCCATAAGTACAACCTATTTTATTCTGAAAAGAATCATCTCTAAGATTTAAAACATTTTGATAATACGCAGATAAATACACTATTTTAAAAGGTTCTTTTTGTGAAAATTTATTTATAAAATATTTATTGTCATAAAATGGGCTTGTCTGCGATAGTTGTTTTGATTGATAAAAATATTCCGATGTAATAGTAAGGTCGTTTGTCGTAAGATATTTTATACCAAATAAATGAGAATCATATCCGCTTATTTCTTTTGCAAATTCACCGTGAATTTCAAAATTTGTTTTAATGTTTTTAGAAAAATCAAATCCTATTTTTTCTTTTAGTTTATCATTATATGAATAAACGATATCTATATCTGTATCAAGGTATAAAAAATAACCTTTCAAAGCTATATTTTTAGAAGTTTTATTATAATAATCTTTGTTTGTATTTTGTGAAGTTTGCATATAAACTATATCAAAACTAAAATTTTTTAGATTATCATTGTAACTTTTGTTGTATTTATAATTTGCTAATATATATCCCTCTTTTGAGGCTTCTGGATTGTTTGGATCTTTTTTTCTATCCAAAAATGCAACAGGATTAAAAAAATACCCTTTGCCCCATCTTAAAGTTTTTTTACCAAAATCAAAATTGTGGTTTTGCGATATATCATAGTTTAAATATAATTGATTTGTAAAATATTTATTTTCTTCTTTGTTGTTTATATTTTTATGGTTTGCTTGAAATTCACTATTTAAACTATAATTATCTTTAAAATATTTAAAATTTATCAAAGCTTCGCCAAATTTGCTATTTAATGTATCATTGCTTTTTGTTTGCTGATGTTTGTGTTCGGCTTTTAAATATCCAGAATATTCATAAGTTTTAACTTCAATTTCATCCATATCAAAACTGTAATCATCAGCAAAAACCAAACCAATAAAAAAAACAGAAGTTATAATTATTTTATACATAGTAATTATTAGTTATCTTCTTAAATCATTTACTTTATTTATATTGTCTATTGTAAAAGCTTCTGGAGCAAATTTTTTCGATGTGATTTTTCCATAAATCATAATAGATTTATAATCTTTATAAAAAGGACTTACTGTTTCAACAACAGAAGGTCTTATAATATTGTTACCAAAATCTTTTATTTTTTTATAAAAAAGTGTTTTTATAAGCATTTTTGTTGAGCTATAGCACTCTATTTTTGTAGGTGTTATTGTTTTTTTGTCAATAGTCATAATAAGTTCATCATAAGCAACAGTATCATTTTTTGCTTTTAAATTAAGAATATATTTATCATCTTTTGTTTGCTTTTTTTCAACAGTATATTCGCTACTAAAATCAACTCTCATAATATCGCTATTATTAAAAACTCCGCCAACTACACTTTGCATAGAGGTTATTCTAATAGCACGACCTACGCTAGGTATATAAAGCCACATATTATCGCCTAGTCTTAAAGTGTTTCTTCCTTTTTCTGATTCTGGTTTTAAAAAAGAAGATACCATTTTGTCAGTCCCTGATTTTGCTTGATAAAGTAAAAATGTTTTTTTGCTTCCATCTGGCTCAATATTTATAAGTTTTTTATAACTCTCACTACTTCCAGGTTGTAAATTTTTATCAACTTGCAAAAGCAAATCGTTTGCAATAATTGAAATTGTAAATACAAAAAATAAAGATATTTTTTTTATCATTTTTAAACTCCTATTTTTAATTTGTTCTCAAAGCTTCAACTGGATCCAATTTTGAAGCTTTTAGTGCTGGCGATATTGAAGCTATAAGTGAAATGATTATTACTATTATGCTTATATTTAAAATATCCATACCACTTAATGATGGTTCTAAAATTAGATTGCTTTGCTTACCAAAAGAATATGTTATTTGCGATATTTCAAGTATTTTTACAATCACCAAAGACACTACACTTCCGCAAATTGCACCAAAAACACCAAGCATAAGTCCTTCTGTTAAAAATAATTTTACAATTGTTCTAGGTGGCGTTCCCATAGCAGCTATTGTTCCAACCTCTTTTATTCTTTCATAAACACTCATTATCATCACATTTAAAATAGAAATCAAAACTATTGAAATAAGTATGATTTTTATTGAAGCATTCATTAAATCAAGCATTTTTATTATGTTGTAAAATGGGCTTAAATTTGTCCAAGTATGCACTTCAAATGATGGCTTATCATTTTTATTTAACATTTCTTCAAGTGGTTTTAATTGTTCCTTTAGTTTTGGTAGCATACTTGTATCTTTTAGCCTTACGACTATTTCACTTACTTCTTTTCCTTTTATGCGAAGTACTCTTTTTGCGTCATCTATATGGATATACCCGTCTCTTCCTCCAGGACCTGATATCCTAGTAACTATTCCAGAAATTTTTAAATTTATTCCATTTACTGAGCCGTTTTTATTGTTTGCCACTAGAACTATTGTATCGCCTTTTTTTACTTTCATCCCTTTTGCCAAAAGCTCAGGCACTAAGATTTCTCCTTTTTTTAAAGCTATTTTATCTGTATTTTTTAATCTATCTTTTAACAGTGGCAAAGTTTGAAATTCATCTTTAGGATTTACGGCATTTAATCTTATATTTGTGCTACTTACAAAATTTGAAAACATTGCACCAAATTTTATACGATACGAATAACTTTCAACCAAAGAATTGTCTTTTATAAACTCTTCTATTTTTTGAATTTGTTTATTTTTTAGATTCTTATCAAGAGGAAGATTATCAACAGAAGCAACATAGCCCTTTTTGTGTATTTGTATATGACCTAGCATACTATCTGTAATTTGACCGACCATATAACCTTTAAAACTTTCTGCAAGTGAAGAATAAACCAATACAAAAACAACACCCAAAGTGATAAGTGAAGAAGTAAGTAAAGTTCTCCTAGAATTTCTTAAAAGATTTCTGTATGAGATTTTAAATATATTGTTCATCTATGCTCTCCTATCTTCCATAATATTTCCATCTTCTAAAGTTATAAGTCTATTTACTTTAGAAACAATTTTTTCATCATGAGTTGCAAATATAAAAGTAGTATTATGTTCTTTTTGAATTTTTTTCATTAAATCAATTACTTGATTTGCTGTCTTGCTGTCGAGGTTTGCGGTTGGCTCATCAGCAAAAACAATTTGAGGATTTGTAACCAATGCTCTTGCTATTGCAACACGCTGTTTTTGACCGCCAGATATTTGTTCTGGAAATTTATCTTTTTGATCCAACATTCCAACTTCTTCTAAAAGTCTTAAAATTCTTTTTTTTCTTTCATCTTGTGGAAGATTTTGTATCATAATTAATGGATATTCGATATTTTCATAAACTGAAAGCACGGGGATAAGATTAAAACTTTGAAATATAAACCCTATATGTTCGCCTCTAAAATTTGCTAGTTGAGTTTTGTTTAGAGTAGTTATATTTTTATTGTTTATTTCTAAATTACCACTTGTAGGAGTATCAAGGCATCCTAACATATTTAAAACAGTACTTTTACCGCTACCGCTTGGACCAATAAGAGATATAAATTCGCCTTTTTCAATATTTAGTGAAAAATCCTTTATAACTTCTAAATCTAATTCGCCAGTTTTGTAAACTTTTTTTAAATTTTTTGCTTTTATCATATTTTCACCTCGCTAGTAGTCCTAATAAAGTATTTTAATATAAAAATATTAACGCAATATTAACGGTTTATTTTTTAAGTGATATTTTCTCTTTCTTTTTATAAGATTTTGTCATCCATTTTTTAAAAGGTTGTAAACTATCAATATAATCAACTAAATTTTCTATTTCTTCTACTCTTAGTGGAAGATTTGGCATAGCACTAGCAACATAGCCAAAATTTTTATATTCTGATGCTGGGTCAAGAGTATATCTAAACAATTCCTTTTTTGTTTTAGTGTATGATATCATATTAAAATCTCCGCCCTCGCCACCTGTCATATCTATACTATGGCAAGTTTTACAATGTATATCGTATAGCATTTTACCATCTTTTATACTTGCATCAAGACTTGTTGCTATTAATAATAAAATAAAAGTTATTTTGAGTTTCATTTCTTTTTCATCCATTTTTTAAAAGGTTGCAAACTATCGATATAATCAGCAACATCTTCTATGTCTTTTTTTTTCAATGGTAAGGTTGGCATACCATTTGCTACATATCCAAATTTTCTAAATACCATTGCAGGTTTTGCTGTATATTCTATAATTTCTTCTTTTGTTCTAGTATAAGATACTATATTAAAATCTTTTCCTTCTCCACTTCTCATAGTGACACTATGGCAATTTGCACAATATGTAAGATAAACTTCTTTACCTGCTTTTATATCTGCAAATAAATTTGTGATTAATAATGACAAAATAAAGTATATTTTTAACTTCATTTTCGATCCTTTCTAGTTTAGATTTTAGAACTTTATCTAATTAAGATAAAAATTGTCTTAATTAAAAAAGCTAAATAGGACAAAAAAAGTCTTATTTATAATTTTAAGCAAAATCTTCAATAAAAATGGTACAATCCTTTTGCTTAATATAGTGGGTAAAATAGCTAAAATTATGCGAAAAAAGGGAGATAATGAGTGAATTTTTAAGTGAAGATAGTTTTTCAAGTTTGCCAGATGGACATCCGGCAAAAGTCTATATGGATGAAAATAAGTTAATTAAAAATATAATTAAAAAAATTAATAATATAAATGTAAAAGATGAATATGAACAGTTTTTAATCTTTTTTGAACAACTTTGTTTAATCGAGAAACATTATGCGAGAAAAGAAAATCAATTATTTCCATACCTTGAAACTTATGGATGGACAAGTCCTAGTCAAAATATGTGGGCTTTTCATGATCAAATTAGAGATGAAATTAGAGAAATTAAAAAATTAATAAAAGAAAATGATAAAGAAAAAACAAATCAGTTGTTGGGAAATCTTTTCAATAGCATTGATCATCTTATTCAAGTAGAAGAACATAGACTTTTGCCAAATGCTTTAAATATGCTAAATGAGGACGATTGGAAAGAGATGAGAGCAGGAGAAGAAGAGATTGGTTGGATGTTTGATGAAGCTCCTACTGCTTATCCTGCTGTTTCAAAAGAAGATTATATACATCCAAGTGCAGATACAAAAAAAAGAAAACTACCATTTTCTTTAGATGGTAGAATTCGTTTAGATGAAGGGTATTTGCTAGAAGAGCAATTAAATCTTATGTTGCAATTTATGCCTGTAGATTTAACTTATGTTGATGAAAATGATATCGTTTTATTTTACAATAGAGGAGAAAATAGAGTTTTTCCAAGAAGTGCTGGAATCATAGGTAGAGAAGTGAAATTTTGCCATCCTCCAAAAAGTGTTGATCAGGTATTAAGAATTTTAGATGAATTTAAAGCTGGCAATAAAGATGTAGCAGAATTTTGGATACAGTTTAAAGGTAAATTTATACATATTCAATATTTTGCTATTAGAGATAAAGAAAATAATTATAAAGGCGTTATAGAGATGAGTCAAGATGTTACGCATATACGAAATCTTGAAGGTGAGCAAAAATTGCTTGATTGGGATTAGAAAATAAAATATGACAGAACCACAAAATAAAAAATCAGACCATATAAAAAATATACTTCATGGATTTTTTTTATCCATAGGTACGACTATCGCAGAGCCACATACAATTTTACCATTGATTATAAGTCATTTTGGAGGCGGTTCTATTTTGATAGGACTTTTTTCTTCTTTATTAAGAGGTGGTGCAATTATAGTACAGCTTTATGCTGCTTTTCATGCTCAAAGTTATCCACGAATGTTGAAATATCTAAGAAGAGTATTTGTCGCTAGATTTTTTTCTTGGCTTTTTATAGGAATAGCAATATTAATTTTTGGTGATAACTATCCAAATATAACACTTTGGTGTATAGGAATTGGTCTTTTTATATTTTCTTTTTCGGCAGGTTTTGGTGCAATATATTTTAGAGAAGTTGTTGCAAAAATATTTACACATAGATTTCGTGGTAAAACTATGTCAGCAAGACAATTTTTTGCCGCATTTGCAGCAATAGTAAGTGGAGCAGTTGCTGGATATATTTTGGACATATATGAAGCTCCTTTTAGTTTTGGTATATTATTTGTTGCTAGTGCCTTTTTGATGGGCTTTGGATATTTGGCATTTGCTACTGTTGCCGAACCTATAAAAAAGAATGTCGCCATTAAAGAAAAGTCTTTTAAATTATTTTTAAAAAATGCCTATGCTACTTTAAAATCAGATGACCAACTAAAAATACAAGTTACAACATTTCTATTTGCTTATTCTTATCTTTTTGCGTTGCCTTTTATTATCGTAGATGCAGGTACAAAAATCGCTTTAGATGGTAAAGCTATCGGACTTTTGATAACAGCACAAATGGTTGGTGCAATGTTTAGCAATATAATATGGGGAAAACTTAGTGGAAAAGGTCTAAATAAATTTATTTCAAATGTAACAATTATTATGACCATAATTGCTATTTCATTGGCATTTATCGCTTCTTCATTATTTATGTATTCATTGATATTTTTTATGGTTGGTGCTTCAATGGATGGCAATAGGATAGCGGCTGGAAATTTAATCTTAATAATAGCTCCGGAAGAAAAAAGACCAGTTTATTCTGCACTTCAAACAAATATAATATCTTTTGGAATGTTTTTTTCTGTTATCGGTGGAGTTATTTTAAACTACACAAATTATAGTGTTTTATATAGTTTTACGATTGTGTGTTTATTTTTGGCTTTGCTTTTGTCGTTTAGGTTGAAAGATACGAAATAAATGTCTATATATATTTTAAGTAATAAAAAAATTGATGGTGCTTTAAATCTTCCAGTAATGGAAATAAATTTTATAAAGCAAGATATTGATTTTGATAAATATGATGCTTTAATAGTTGCTTCAAAATATGCATTGACTGCCATAGATTCTTTTTCTAATACTTGGAAAAACAAACCAATATATGCAATAGCACCACAAACAGCAGATGTTGTTAAAACTTTAGGTGGAAATTTAGAATTTACTGGAACAAAAAACAATGGCAATGATTTTGCTTTGGAAATTTTAGAGAAACTAAAAAATAAAAAAGTATTGTATCTAAGAGGTGAAAAAAAAGTATCATCTTTAGTAGAAATTTTAAATAAAAATGAAATAAAATGCGATGAAGTTATCGTATATAAATCGGTATGCAAAGATTTTAAAGAAAAACAAAATTTACCAAAAAATTCTATAATAATATTTTCATCACCAACAACTGTAGAATGTTTTCTGAAAAATTATAATTGGAATGAAAGCTTTAGGGCAGTTGCATTTGGTAAAACGACAGCTAGCTATCTTCCAAAAAATATTATTGCAAAAATCTCAAAAGAATCATCTTTGAAAGCTTGTGTTCAAATGGCAACTTTGTTATAATGAAATTCAAGACTTATTGAGGCTAAAAAGGATAAAATAACAATATATTAAATGGTATTGTGTGGGAAATGATTTGAAGAAAATAAAACATATTTTGATTTTTTTAGTATTGTCATTATTTTTTAGTGGATGTTTTGTTGGCGATACTGTTGCTTTGCCATTTAGAGCGACTGGTGCTGTTGTTAATACTGTTGCTCCTGATGTTGTTGGCGATACTATTTCGGGTACTGGAGATGTGATTGATGCTGTTATTCCATTTTAAAAATAATTTTTATTTCGTGAAAAAAACAATTTTTGATACGATAGGCTTAATATTTATAGCAATATTTTTGGCTGGTTGTTTTGGTTCTTCGAAAAGCAATCTTGATATTTCATCGTATTCAGTTAAAATAAATACAAAACTACAAATACCAGAAGTTTGTATGGCTGAATATAAATATACTCTTCCTAAAGTTGCTGTTTTAGATTTTGTGAATAATTCAACATATGGTAAAGCAAAAGTCAATGATAAGCATTCAGCACAAGCTGTTGGACTTGGATTTGGAGTTACTGGTTTTGTTGCTGGAGCGAAATCAAAAAAATATAGTATCAATAGAACGATAGATACAAAATTATCAGAATCTATCACTCCTCTTATAGAAACAATTGTTTTAAATACAGGAGGAGCAACTGTTTATACAAGAAGTGAATTGGATCGTGTAAATGATGAATTAAAATTGCAAGAAAGTGGTATTTTAGATCCAAATAGTGTTGTAGAATTTGGTAAACTTTCAGGAGTACAATACCTAATAACCGGCACAATAGATAATGCAACTGCTGATTATAGGGGTTATTCAAAATATACAAATAGTATAGAAAATGCTGTTCAAAACACACAAAACAGTGAATTAAAATTAGCAAGCAGTGTTTTGTCACTTGGAGCTGCTTTTTTCGATGGTACAGATATCCAAACTCAAATTACTATTAAAATTATTGATGTGTCAAATGGTAAAATAATTTTCACGCAAGCGTTTAATGGTGAAATTAAAGTATCAAATAGAGCAAAACCAACTTATGATGAAGTTATATCAGGAATTAAAAATTCAATAAAAAAAACTATGCCAGAACTTGAAGATGAGTTTGCAAAACATTTTACAGCACAAGGATATATAACAAAACTTCGTAAAAAAGATGATGAATTAATCGCACAAATAAACTTAGGAACAAAATTAAAAGTTAAAGAGGGAGATGAGTTCAGCGTGTTTACAATAGAAGAAAATATTGACCCACTTACTGGTGTAAAAACTTGTGATAAAATCAAACTGCCAACCACTTTAAAAGCTACAAATCAAATAACATCAACTCACGCTTGGACAAAAATTAAAAATCATAAGACAAATAATATTAAAATTTTACAATTAATTCAAAAGGTCAAATAGATGAAGTATTTTTTTCTTATAGTTTTGATTGTTTTTAGCGGTTGTGTTTCTTTAAAACAGCAAAATACAGATATCCCAAAATGGTACACAAATGCACCACAAAACAATAATATTTTTATATATGGTGTTAATAGTGGTTTTAATTTAGAAGATGCAAAAGCTAACGCATTAAATGATATGGCTTCAAGATTAATAGTAACTGTTAGTTCAACTTTAAATAAAAATATACAAACTTCATCAGTCAATACAAAACAAACATCTTATACAAAAGATATTTCGCAAGATATAAATTTGGAAGTTGAAAAAATAAAATTTACAAATGCTATAGTAGAAAAAAATAAAATTATAAATAATCAATTTTTTATAATAATGAAAGTAAATAGACAAAAATTATTTGATGAAAATATCAAAGCTTTTACTTTGCTTGATAATAAAATCGATAAAATATATTTATCATTAAAAGATAAGCCGATTTTGGAACAAATATATCAATTACAAAATGCATATCCAAAATTAATAAAAGCTAAAAAATTAGCTTATGTATTATATGCAATAAACAACGAATTTAAATACATAACATATGTAACAAAATATGACAATATGATAGATGATATTTCAAAATTAAAAAATCTAATTATTGTAGATGTTCAAGAAGATGAAAATAATTTATTTCAAGAGGATTTGATAGGTCTATTAAATCAAAATTTTTATAAAGTATCTACTAAAAATGTAAATATGCATATAAAAATCAAAAATACTGTCCGACATTCAAAATATAAAGGTTGGTTTATAGCAAAGATTACTAGTGCAATTTCTGTGATATCTGACAATAAAAATATTGCAAATAAGACTTTAAATATAATAGGAAGATCTGGTTCAAATAAGAAAAATGCACTTGATAATGCAAGAAACAACTTTAAAAATAAAATCAATAAAATAGGGCTAAATTCTATTTTATTTAATTAATGCTACAATGAAATATATTAACAAAGGGGAAGAAATGATAAAATTTATAATAAAAGGCTTGTTGATAGCCAGTATGTCTAGTGTTTTATTTACGGGTTGCTTGTGGAATGAACCAACAGTTGAAGAAACATATATAGACCCAGAATTAAAAGGTGCTCCAAAATGGGTAATGCTTCCTGAAGTTAAAGGATTTGTAGCAGAATTAGGAAGTGCTTCTAAAAATGCAGGAAATGATTTTAGTTTTCAAAGAGGTGAAGCTATGGCTGATGCTAGAGATAACATAGCTAATCAAATTAGTATTAAAGTAAATAATATGTTTAAAGCTTTTAAAGCTGTTACTGGAAGCGGAAAAGATGCTACTTTTGATAAGTCAAGTGAGAAAGTATCAAAACAAATTGCATCTGAAACCTTAGTTGGAACAAAAGTAAAAGAGACTTGGATTAGTCGTTCTGGAACATTATATGTATTGATGGTTGTTGATGCTAAAACTGTAATAAACCATATGGAAAAATCAATAAAAACTTCATTTAAAAATGATAAAGCTATGTATCAAAAATTTTTAGCTAGCAAAGCTCAAGGTGAGTTAGACAAAGAGCTTGAAAAGCTTGATAAATAATTATTTGGTAGTAAAAAAAGTATTTTTTACTACCTTTTTATTAGTTTCTTTTTTAACTGCAAATGATTTTGAAAATTATTTAAAAAAAGAAGATAATGATTTTTCAAATTTTTCACAAAATAAACAATTTTTTTCTTATAAAAAAAGTATTGAAAAACAATTTGAAGAATATAAAAGTGCATTTAATATTGAATTAGATTTGTATAAGCAAGATATTTTAAAATGTTGGGATACAACAGAAATATCTACAAATCACAAATGGGTACAATATGATAAAGAATTTCAAACAAAAAAATCAGTCGATTTTAAAAATCAAAATATAAATTTAGAAGTGCTTGCAAAAAATGAAAAAGATGCAAGACAAAAAATATTAAAACTTTTTAAAGAACTTTTAAAAGATGATATAAAAACAGCATATGAAAATAATCAATTAGAAAAAAATATTTATAAAAGACTTAATAAATCGA
>JAOZVJ010000081.1 GCA_029938215.1 Arcobacteraceae bacterium
CACTTAAATTGGACGGGAATTATAATAGGATTTTTTTACTTTGTCAAGGGTTTTTTGTTAAAGTTTGCTTAAATTTTGGAATTCTTTTTTTGAAGTCGGTATATCGGGATAGAAAGAAGATTATCTTCTTTCTAATTTTATAATTTTTCTACAACTTTCATTAAAAAGTTTGCAGAATTTTTTGCACTTGTTACTAAAAATTCATCAAAATTAAATCCAGCATCCATATCTGCCGTATCACTAATAGCTCTTAATATTAAACATGGAACGCTCAATGCATCACAAACAACTGCTACGCTTGCACCTTCCATTTCCAATGCATCCGCATTAAAAGTATTTTGGATAAAATCTTTTCTTTTTTCATCTGCAACAAATTGATCACCAGTAGCTATAATACCCTCTATAATTTTTATATCATTCTCTTTGGCTACTTCTAAAGCAATGTTTTTAAGATTTTCATCTGTATTTACATACACTTCACCACCTGGTACATATCCATGAGGATGTCCAAAAGCAGTAATATCCAAATCATGTTGCGACAATTTATTCGCAACAATTAAATCACCAATTTTAAGTTCTGGATTAATACCACCTGCAACACCACTAAATAGCAATGTATCACAACCAAATTTTTGTATCATAGTTGATGCAGTTAAAGTAGAAAAAACTTTTCCTATTTTACTATATGCTATAACTACATCCAAATTATCCAATTTGCACTCATAATAAGTATTATTTGCATAATCTATTTTTTTAATATCCGTAAAGTACTCTAAAAGTGGAGTAATTTCCTCTTCCATTGCACCCATTATTGCTAATTTAGTCATTTATTTTTTCCAATGTTAATTCTAATGATTTCATATCTGATACATTTATTGTAGGTACTGTTTTAACTATTTTTCTATTTAGACCTTTTAAAACAGCTCCATTTCCAAACTCTATCATCATATCAAGTTCGCTTGCATATGATACAACAGAGTGTTTATATTTAACAGGACTAATCAATTGCTTACCAAGCAAATCTATTGCTTCATCTTTTGTATTATAAGACTTAGCCGTAACATTAGAAATAACACTTGTTTCAAAATTATCAGTAACAAAATCATTTAAATATGGATTTAATTTATCAACTGCACTATTTAAAAGTTCGCAGTGGCTAGCTACACTCATATCAAGAACAATAGCTCTTTTAGCACCTGCTTCCTTATAGGTATCTGCAAGTGATTCAAGATCGGCTTTAATACCAGCAACTACTATCTGTCCATCCATATTATAATTTGCTGCCCAAATCTTTTTGCCTTCTTCTCTTTGAGATAAAGCCATAGATTCCACAGTAGCATCGTCAAGCCCAACAAGTGCCATCATTCCAGCGCCTGCTCCTGCACAAGCTTCATTCATAAATAAACCTCTTTTATGAACCAACTCAACAGCATCAAGATAATTTATAGAACCCGAAGCAACAAGTGCAGAAAATTCACCAAGTGAATGTCCTAAAACAAACTGCGGTTTAATATCACATTTTGATTTAAATATTTCTAATGCTATGCAACTAACCAACAAAATAGCAGGCTGTGTAAATTCAGTTTTCCCTAAATTGTCACTTTCTTCAAAAAGCAATTCTTTAAAATCAAATCCTAATCTACTACTTGCTTTTTCAATCATATCTTTTGCAATATCACTATTTTCAAAAAAATCTTTTCCCATACCAACAGATTGACTGCCTTGTCCAGCAAAAATAAAAGCTACTTTTTTTTCTATCATATTAATATCTACCCATTAGTTAGTATCACATCCACCTGAACTACATCCACAATCTTCCGCTGCAAGTCCACCAACAACACCAGTTTGGATTTCTTCTTGTGTAGCTTCTCTTAGGGATAGAATTTTTACCGTAAATGCTAAAGTTTTTCCTGCCATTGGATGATTGTAGTCAATTGTTACTTCATCATCCGAAAAAGAGTTCACTTTAACTTGCACAGTTTCACCATTTTCACCAGTTCCATAAAGTGCCATACCTTCTTCTAATTCAACACCAGCAAATTGCTCTCTTGGTAAAGTTTGAATAGCCTCTTCATTTATTTCACCATAACCATCTTGTGGTTGTACCAAAACTTCTGTACTATCTCCAACATTAAGTTTAATTAACTCTTTTTCAAGTCCTGGTATTATTTGACCAGATCCTGCTATAAATTCCAAAGGCTCGCCACCAACATTATTATCAATCTCTTCATTTGTGCTTCCATCTTTTAAACTATACTCTATAGCCATAACTTTATTTTCCATTTTTTTCCTTTTTTTTAATTTAATTTAATTTACACTTGATAAATTTTTTTGAGCCTCTTGAGCTTCTTTTGTATCTGGATACGCATCTATTAATGTCCCATAAAAATTCGCAGCATTATCCAGATCATTTATTTTTTCAAATGAAACTGCACTATGCAATAAAAGTCTTGGTATATATTTTGCTTTATCATACAGCATCATACTTGTTTTAAAGCAATGAATTGCATCTTTATATTTTTTTCTATAAAACCATATTTCACCCAAATAAAAATTACTTTCTGCCGGTCTATAATTTTTGCTTACAAGATATTCAAATATTGGTATTGCTTTATCAAAATAATCATTTTTAAATAACTTTCTAGCTTCTTCTATTAATTCTTTATTTGTTTTTTTAAACTTTTTCTCTTCTTTTTTTATATTTTTTTTTGAATTTTTAACATTTTGTTTATTAATAAAAACTACTAGTTCATCAAATTGCTTTTTTGTCACATAATCCTTATTAATATTATTCAATAATACAGTAAGATTTTCTACTGATTTTTGTAATAATTTAATATTCTCATTTTGAATTTTTGAGTGCTCTTCAAAAATTGATTGCAATTCTTTTATATCTCTTATATCATTAGCTTGCTTTAATATATTGTCACTATTTGCTAATGAACTTTTTTCAATTTCTTCTGATTTTTCAATTTGCAATTCAACATTTTTCAAAATTTTATTTAATTTTAAAACTGTTTTATTTAATTTTCTACTATCTCCATCAACAATTGATTCTATGCCATCAATTCTTTCACTTAATAAATCTATATTTGATCTAACGCTATCAACATTTAGTTTTATATTATCTACTTTATTATCAAATTTTTTAACCTTATTGTCAAACTTCTTTAAACTTTTTTTATTTTTTAAAATAACTTTTTCAGATGAAGTTAAACCATATGGATCTGAAGATTCCAAATCTCCAGCACCAAATACAGAAACTTCATCGGCCAAAACTACGATATTAATAAAAAATAAAAAAAAAATTAATTTAAAAAATTTCATTATTTAAATACTATTTTACTAAGGCAATAATCGATAGTCGGTTCTTCTATTCTTTTTCCAACACGATTCAGATTTATTTGTACAAATAGGATTACTTTCGCCATAACTTATAAGCACAATTCTATCTGCTGATATACCATCATTGACCAAAGCATCTTTAGCAATTTTTGCTCTTTTCAACCCTAAAGCATAATTGTATTCATCTGTTCCCCATTCATCACAATTACCTTCAAGTTTTATTTTTAAATTTGCATTATTTATTGCTACTGGGTTTATAATTTTATAATTATCTTTTGCTATTACTCTCATTTCATCAGAAAGATTATATTTATCAAATGCAAAATGCACAGATTTTAATGCATAAACTTTACCGTTAATTTTACTTCCAACAACATTAATATAAGATAATTTACCATCTTTAATTTCACTTGAAGATTTTGTTATTGGAGTAGTTTCTACAGTTGAAGAAGATTTTGTTACAGCAAAAGGTTTTGAATCTATACTTATAGCAGAAGTTTCTGGTTGTGCTATTTCAGGAGAAACCGTAGATGAAACTTCCTCTTTTTTTGTATCACTTTCAATAACAACATTACTTTTATCAGCACAACCACTTGCCAACAACATAGCAAAGACACCAACCAATCCTAATCTTTTACTTATAAATGAAAATCTATTTTCTTTTATCATTATTCATCCTTTAATTTTTACATATTTTACTATATAAATTCTTAAACTACCAATCAATAGATTGTAATTTACCATTTTTCAAAGGAAATAAAAAACTTTTATTGTAATTCAATCTTATAATTCCTAAATAACTTTTTCCTTTATATGTTTTTATAAAAAGAACAGAGTCTCCATCTTGGGAAAATTTTGGAAATTGATTTCTTCCTGTGGTAGTAAGTCTTCTTATAAAATCACTTCTTGTAGATATTAAATATAAATTAAATGCATTTCTGCCAAATTCATTATCAGTTTCTCTGCTTGCGTAAACAATATAGTTTCCAAATGTTGTACATTGACTATTATTTTTTCCATGATATACTAGTCTCTCAACACCTTTTTGTCCTATTGTTTTGGCAAAAATATTTGGATATTTTAATCTATCAGATACAAATACAACTTTTTTATCATTTTCTACAAAACTACCACCTACATCTATCCCTTTATATTTTGTTATTTTTGCTTTAACTTTATCTTTTAAATCATATACATATATATCTGGCTGTGAATTTGGTGCCATTGTTAAAATTATTTTAGAGTCTTTTTTACTAACATCAGAACAAACTATCATACCTTCGCTACTACTTATATTTTGTGATTTTGCTGAATACAAATTTTGTTTTTTTAATGTTGGAAGATGTTCATTATATGAAGTATAAAAAAAACTTTCTTGCGCAGTATCTGCCCATTTTGGAAATATATTCAAGCCTCCTGTAACAACAATTTTTTGATATGTTAAAGTATAATCAGAAATCACAATTTCACTTTTTCTTGCAGTTTTATATCTTGCAAATATTACAAGTTTATCCATCCAATCTATTGATGGAGCATCTAAATATTTATTAATTTCTATTGATATTTTGTGTGCCAAAAAAGGATATTTTTCTTTTTGTGATGATGTATATGATTTTCCTAGAACCATAATATTGCTATTTACATCATAAAGTTTCATCTTTATAATAATATTTCCAAAATTACTTAATTCTAAGTGTAAATTTAAAAACAAATCAATTCCATTTTCCTTAAGACTTATTAGTGCAGGTTCTTCGTTAAAATACTCATAAAAAGAATTTTTATAAATTTTAAAATGTCCACTTACAGATAAATCTTTTTCTATTAAATCTTTAACTTTAGCCAACAAAGGGTCTTTTTGAGATTCTTTTGAAACTGATACTTGAATTAATGGCAAATTTGATTTGCTTTTAACAATCTCCATTTTTGCATCAATAGCAAATAAATAATTACACATTATTATACACATTAAAATTATTTTTTTCATCGAGTTAACCTTTCGCAGTAAATATTACTTCTATATTAATTTTGTTTTTATTAGGTTTTGGAAAATATAAAAGTTTCTGTTTTTCCAAAAATTTTTTTAACTGATTGTCAAACGCACTATCCCCTGAATATTGAACAAATCTATAGCCAAATTTTCCATTATAATTAATAGTAACTATAACTTTAGCAGATAACCCATCAACAATAACTAAAGGATTCCACTTATTGTACAATATATCATATATTTTAGAAATATATGTATCATTTTCATATTTTGTATCACCAGATTTAAGTTTTAAAACTTTTATTTCTTTATTATCTAACAGTTTAGATAATGCCACATTTTCACTTTTTTTTTGCTTTTCAAATTTTGATTTAAATCGACTAGCAATTGAGCTTTTTTTTACATTACTAACTTTTTCTTTTTTAATTACTTTTGATTTTGTTTTTACATTAGCAAATAAGGATTTTAAATTTGTTTTTTGTTTTGCACTTACAGAAGAAGATTTTTTTACTACTTTTTTGGAAATCTTATTATCTTTTCTAATAGTTTGAACTTTAAGCTTTTTAACTTTTTCTTGCTTTTCATCTTTTATAATTATATCAAGCTCTAGGGTAGTATCTTTTGAGATAGAATCAAACTTTTTTACATCATTGGTGGAAACATATAAAAAAAATAAAGATAGTAATAAAAAATAAGAACCAAAAGCTATATAAGCAGATGTGTAAAAATTTTTTGTATTACCCATCTGTAATCAACGCAACTTTATAAAATCCAGCTTCTTTTACTGTTTTTAATACAAAAATTATGTCTTTATATTCTAATAATTGATCTGCTCTAATGTGAATTGGGATATCACGGTCTTTATCTTTTGCAAATAAAATAAAACTATCAGCAAAATTCATAAATTCATAATGTTTTTTATTTACTTTAATTATTCTTTCTTTAGTAATTAAAATATCTATTTTTTTAGTTTGTTGAACTTTATGACTTCTGCTTCCTCTTGGAAGATTTATATTTTCTTCATACTCTAATACTGGAGCCGTTACCATCAAAATTGCCAACAATACGAGCATTACATCTACAAGTGGAGTAATATTTAAATCAGGTTTTTGATTAAAATCATACAAATTTTATTCCTGTGAAAGTAAAATTTCTGATTGTGACTTTAAGTATGTATTAAATTCGTAAACTTTTCTTGAGATAATCTGATGAAATGAATAAGCAAAAATTGCAACAAGAATACCAGCTGCAGTTGCTACCAACGCTTCACTAATTGCAGGCGCAATAACGCTAAAACTTACTTTTGATTGAGTTGAAAATTTTGCAAATGATTCCAAAATACCAACAACAGTACCAAATAAACCTATAAATGGCGAAGTTGATGAAATTATAGATAACCATGTTAATCCAGTTGTAGCATCTCTAACTAAAGAAACTTCACAAGCTTTTAAAACCTCTTTAGATATAGATGAGTTACTTAAGCATTGTCCGATTTTAGATAAAGGATTAATTTTGCCATTGTTGATTAAACTATCTAAAGATAGTTTTTCTATTATTAAAATACTATTTAACTGTTTAAATTTAAAACTATATATCCAAACAACAGCAATAAAATAAATAGATAATAGCACTAAAACAAATATTGTTATAGCGCTACTATTATTTAAATAATTTAATATTGTATCTATCATATATTAGTATATTTTAAGCAAATGAATTTATTTTAGCATTAACTGCTGCCATAGAAACATTAGCATCTTTAACAGAATTTACTAACTCCATAGCTGCTTCTAATTTACTTGCTGTATCAGAATCACCATCAGTACTTAATGCAACAGCACTATCTACTAAAATATCAACAGAATCTTCTGCAACTTTAACATGTCCCCAGTTAATTGCAACTGCTTCTGTCGATTTTAATTTTTCTATAACTATTACACCAACAGTTAATGCAGATACTAAAGAAGCATGTCTTGGCAATACTCCGAACTCTCCCTCTTTTCCAGGAAGAGAAACAGACTTAATATCATCACTAAAAATTTCACCATTTGGTGTAACGATTGATAATTTCATTGTTTCCATAAATTACCTTTTTATGATTTCATACTTTGGGCTTTTGCTACAACTTCATCAATTCCACCCACCATATAAAAAGCATTTTCTGGTAAATCATCATATTTACCTTCTAAAATTCCCTTAAATCCAGCAATTGTATCAGCAAGTTCTACATATTTACCAGGGCTTCCTGTAAATACTTCTGCAACAAAAAATGGTTGAGACAAAAATCTCTCAATTTTTCTAGCACGATCAACTATCATTTTATCTGCTTCACTTAATTCATCCATACCAAGAATCGCGATAATATCTTGCAAATCTTTATATTTTTGCAAAGTAGACTGAACACCTCTTGCTGTATCATAATGGTCTTGACCAAGAATATCAGCACTTAAAATTCTTGAAGTAGAATCTAAAGGATCAACCGCAGGATAAATACCTTTTTCAGCAATTTTTCTATTAAGAACTGTTGTTGCATCAAGGTGAGCAAATACAGAAGCAGGAGCAGGATCCGTCAAGTCATCCGCAGGAACATAAACAGCTTGAACAGAAGTAATTGAACCATTTTTAGTTGTTGTAATTCTTTCTTGTAAAGCACCCATTTCTCTTGCTAAAGTAGGTTGATAACCAACAGCAGATGGAATTCTTCCTAAAAGAGCTGACATTTCAGAACCTGATTGTGCAAATCTAAAAATATTATCAACAAACATAAGTACATCAAGACCTTTTTCATC
>JAOZVJ010000082.1 GCA_029938215.1 Arcobacteraceae bacterium
ACCCCATAAGTAAATATTAAAACATTATTTTGTTAAATTATATCCCCTCAGCTATCATAGCATCAGCAACTCGCTTAAATCCAGCAATATTTGCACCATCTTCATAGTTGCCTTCTACTCCATAATCTATAGCTGTCAAATGAATTCTTTTGCATAAAGATCTCATTGTTTTTTCTAACATTTCATCAAGGTGTTCATATGTCCATTTTGACATTGAAGCATTTTGACTCATTTCAAATTCGCTTACTGTTACTCCTCCTGCATTTGCTGCTTTTGCTGGTGCAAAAAGTATGTTATTTTCTTTAAAAAGTTTAATCGCTTCTGGAGTTGATGGCATATTTGCACCTTCACTAATAGATATACATCCGTTTTCAATTAAGTTTTTTGCATCTAGTCCAGTAAGTTCATTTTGAGTAGCACTTGGAAAAGCACAGTCACAAGGTATATTCCATACTTCATGACCTCCTTTTGGATAATCTTCAACTTTTGTATAAATAGCATCACTATTTGTTAAGATATATTCTTCCAATGAAGCTCTTTTTTGCAATTTAATTTCTTTTAATAAAGGAAGATCAATTCCTCTTGAGTCATAAATTGTTCCTTTACTATCGCTACATGTTACTGGTTTAGCACCTAAATTATAAAGTTTTTCTATGGTATGAATAGCAACATTTCCTGCACCACTTATTGCGCAAACTCTATCTTTAAATCCTTCTTTTCCAGCATATTTTAGCATTTCATCTGTAAAATATACACATCCGTATCCAGTAGCTTCTGGTCTTAATAAGCTTCCGCCAAACATAAATGGTTTTCCTGTCAATATACCTTCATATGAAGATGTGATTTTTTTATATTCACCAAATAGATATCCAATTTCTCTAGCTCCTACTCCAATATCTCCTGCTGGAACATCAACTCTTGGTCCTATATATTTATGAAGTTCTGTCATATATGCGCTACAAAATCTCATAACTTCAAAGTTTGATTTACCTTTTGGATCAAAATCACTTCCACCTTTTCCTCCACCAATAGGCAGACCTGTAAGAGAATTTTTTAAAATTTGCTCAAATCCTAAAAATTTTAAAATTCCTGTATTTACACTTGGATGAAATCTTAAGCCACCTTTGTATGGTCCTAAAGCATTATTGAATTGAATTCTATATCCTGTATTTACTTTAATATTTTGATTGTCATCCATCCATGCGACTTTAAATTTAAATTCTCTATCTGGGGTTATTAGTCTTTCAACAATTGAATGTCTTTTGTATATTGGATCGCTGTCTAAGACAGGCTTAAGACTATCAAGAACTTCTTTAACTGCTTGAAAAAATGTTTCATCGCTAGAACAGTTACTATTCTTAATTTTTTCTATTATTTCATTTGAGACACTCATCTATGTATCCTTTTTAATATTTTATATTTTTTATGACTCTATTTTAAAATCTCTTTTGATTTGATCTTTTAAAATTTCTAATTTGTAAAGATCATTTTTATCTTCACAAGTTAATTTATCTACATTAGCTAACAATGGGTTTAGTTTTATTTTTGCATTATTTGGTATTTTTTTATTACTTTTAAAATTTGATTTTAAATTAATCAACGCTAAAACTATTTTTATTCTACCAAATAATGCTGCATATGCTATGGGTAAAATACCAAGATTATCAGAAATATTTATTAGCTTATCATCAAGTTGATTTGTTAATTTTATAACATCAATATTTGATGTTGAAATACAATCATGAATGATAGTGAAGCCTTTGTTGTCTTGAAGTTTATAGTTGAATTTTGTAACAGAAAATAAAATTCTAAACATTTGCATATTGTTACAAGAAATTAATTTAGATAAAATTGTTTTGCCATTTTTATCTTGCTTATTAATATTTACTTTTTTATCAATTAACATAATTAAATTTTTTCTAAAATCTTTTGGAATTTCTGGCAAATTACCTATCTTGGTTACATAGCTTAAAAAAATAGTACTTCCTTCTTTATTGGTCGCTTCAAGGTCTATACCATATTTATAAAATAAATCAAACAAAGCTCTGTTTCCATTTAATAATGATTTAAAAAATATTGGTTCATTTTTTGAGGATAAATGATTTGCATTGAAAGAACTATTTAAAAGTATCTCTTTTAATAAAACAATATATTGTCCATTTTCATTTACTTTTTCTTCCAAATCTTTATTTATTTCGATATTGCCATGAGTATATAAGATTAAATCACTTAAAACTTCGATAATTGTTTGATTGTCTTTATTTTTAATATTAATATTAGCACCATTGTTTAATATGAGTAAAATAATATCAAGCCCTACTATACCTTTATAAATAAGAAGCCATAAAACAGTATCACCATCTATATTAACTGCATCAAGTGGAACTTTCTCTTTTATTAAAAATTTACATGCCTCTACATCTAATTTTCTAACAGCATCAAACAGTACGGTTTCTTTTTGTTCATTTATTAGATTGATATCAATGCCTTTTTTGACTAATTTTGAAGCCATATGCATAAGATCTTCTCTTCTGTGTGTTTCTGTATTGCTTAGTTTTGTAAAAGAAAACATAATTTCCATAAGAATAGAGTTTTTATTTCTAACTGGTCTATTTAAATTAAATCCAGCTTCAATGGCAGCATCAATAATTTCTTCAGTTTCCATACCACGCAACGCTGCATATAATAGATAATTTTTTCCATCTTTATCAAGTATGGTAGGATCTGCTCCTTTTTTAATTAGCTTAATTGCTAATTTATCATCTTCTATTACATTTTTTTGATGTAAAATTGTTTGACCGTTAATATCAATTAAATTTAAATCTAAATCTTCAATTCCTAATATCGTATCAATTACTTTTTGATTTCCATTTGCAATTGCATCATACATTACATTTCTATTTTTATTATCTATATTGTTTACATTAATATTTTTTTTCAATAACATTACGATAATTTCTTTATCGCCTTGAAAAACTGCTTCTTGCAAAAGTGTTCTTGTCTCTTTTAGTTCATTTATTTTTACATTGCCAGTATCTAAAAGTGCAGAAGCTATTAATCTATTGTTTTTTTCTATCGCCAAATCAATTGGTTTATTTTCATTTTTGTCTTCTATATTGATATCAATATTATTTTGAATAAGAAATCTTCCACTTTTAGTTAATCCTCTTTTGATGCAAGAGTGCAAAAATGTTTCGCTGTCATCATTAACAAAATTAATATCAATTCCACTTTTTAAAGCTTTTTCTAATTCATCAATATCAGGACTACTATCAAGTAATTTTTTAAAAGTTTCTGTAGTGTATTTTTTTTTAAAAAGTGTATTAAGCATAACTTTACTTCTGCCTTTTTATTATTATCTTTATAACTAACTTGTTATAATTAATAATGTTACCATAAGTGTATTAAAGTATAAATTAAAAAGATATTAAAAAATTAATTATTGAAAATCATCAATTACTTCCCTTGATGAAAAGCCTTGTTTTTCAATTGTGGATTTAAACTTATCATTTTTAGTTGCCTTGATGCCTTTTTTTTCTAATTTTTTTAAGAATATATCTAGTGGAATATTTAATTCTTTTGAAATTTGTTGAAAATTTTTTCTTCCAAGACCAGTAATTTTATTTGTAGTTTCTGCTCCAAAAGGTTTTGTTATGATACTGTAAAGCTTTACTGTAGTTATATTGTATTTTGTTGCAATAAATTTTATTGTATCTTCTTGCGTAGAATGAAGTTTATTGTCTTCTAGTGTTTTTATAACTTTTTGCAAATCATAATTCATTTTGCTACAAAAATCTTCTAGTGTTGATTCTTCAGCATGACCATAAGGAGGCTCATCTTTTTTCTTTGCCCAGCTTTCTTTTATATTTTCTCCAAAATTTACAAAAGTTGAAAATGGACTAATTTGATACAAAGTACCAAATAAAAACACAGATGTAATAGTTAATGCAATAATCATATCAGATGTAAAAAAAACAAAAGATTTAACTTTGTTTTTCATATAATTTGTAAGCAACTTCCAATTATAATAGATGTGAAAAATTGTTGCTATTAAAAAAAGCACCATAAAAGTTGTATGTACTTCACCAAATTGATCTTTTGTCCAGCCAAATAAACTCCAATCAATCCAATGTGCAATTCTACCGTGAGGTGCTATATAAAGCATTATTCCTGTGTAACTCATTAGCATCATTGACCACAGCATTATTAAAGAGGTTGTTTTTTTTGGATTCATTTGGTAGTTTCCTTTTTTAAAGATTTAATTTATTTAATTTTATTCGACAAACCTATCATCAGATCTTTTATTGCTCACTTCATCAATACTTGATTTCATCCATCCGGATTTTGTTTCGCCTTCAACTTTATCAAAATTTTCAATATAAGGTTTTATATCAAGAAGTGGCGTACCATCTAATATATCAATTCCTTTTACTGTTACAATATTATCTTTTACATTTTCAAGTTCTACTACTGAAAGTCCTATACTATTTGGATGCATAGGAGTTCTAGTGGAAAACACACCTCTTTTTGTATGTGTTAAATCATTGAAAGGAACTACCGTTAGTCTATGGTCTTTCACCTTGTGAAAATAATATATTAAATAAACATGACTAAAGCCATCTAAGTCTTTAAGTCCTTCTTGAAATTCTTTTTTAAATTCTATTGTTGCATAAGTATCTTTTGCCCCTTTTGGTTGTATGGGCATATTTTCCAAGCTACAAAAAGGAGATCTTATTGTAGCTATTTGCTTTAAGGCTATATTCATTATTTTGTATTTTTAATAAATTGACCACAACCTTTGTGTGGTTTTCCATTGTGTGTTTTGTATTTTTTTGCACCTGCTTTAAAAAGTCTATATCTCTCACATTCATCTCTTTTTACACATATATCATTATCGCACGCCATTGTTTCTTGTTCTTGTGAATTTGTATTTTCTGTCATTTTTTTATCCTTGTTTTTAAATTTATTATCTATTAATGTATCTATTATTTTCCCTTGTAAGATTGAAAATATAAGAATATAAACATTTATTATAATAGTAAATGTAATTCCAAATATACCAACCATAAAAGGCAACAATGGGAGCTTAATAGCTCTTGCATACATAAAAGTAGCTATTAGTCCATCTTTTAACCCATGATTTTTCATATCACTAAGCATAGGATACCAAGCATACATTGGACCATGACTTAGAATACCACCAACTACAGCATAAAAAATACCTTTTTTACCACTATCTTTCCCAAAGTGTTTCATTATTTGCTTTGGTTTTAAAAAATAGTTTATCGTTGCTGTTAAAATTATTATAAATACAAAAATCGGTAATAATTTTTGTATTATACCAATAAAATTTTGAAAACTTATAAAACCATTTTCAAAATCAAAAATCAATAAAATTGCATATAAAATACCAACAAACGATAAAAGCTTCAATCCTTTAAATTCAATTTTTTTCATGTAAAAAACTTTAAACTTGTAATTGTTAAATATATTATTAAAATAGTACTTATGAGCGTTAAGATATTTCTATAAACTGTGAATCTTACTCCAAAAACACTACTTTCTGCTGGCAAATGTACAAAGCCCAAAGTAACCCATGCTAAGATAAAGGAGCTTAAAGCATATAAAGATACTCCTTGCTCTTGAAGTCCTTGTGCGACTACATAACTAATAGCACCATTTCCTGATGATATTGCTCCTATTAATGTTCCAATTATGGTATCCAAAAAAGAACTAAAGCCAAATAGTGTAGATAGCATTTCAGAAGTAATATATACTTGTGATAATCCAATCAATCCAATAACTGCTAAAATTATTGGAAAAATTGAAACAAAACCTTTTGTAGCATTTAAAAAAGCTTTTTTAACTGTTGGCTGTTTGTCTTGTTGTTTGTTTTTTATATTATTATTTTGCTTCATTTTCTTTTTTGTATATTTATTGCTTTTTGATTTAATAAAGCATCAGCAATTTTTTTTCTAGCTGACTCCACTAATCTTGAAAAAGTAGTTCGAGATATTTGCATCATATCAGCTGATTCTTGTTGGTATAGAGATTCAAAATCAGCAAGTCTAACAGCTTCCATTTCATCTTCATATATAACAACAGTTTCAAGACAACTAGCTTGAATTCCACAAGGCTTAAAACATACTTTGCTATGATCTGCATCTATATTTCTATTTTTTCTTCTTCTTCCAACACTGTTCATAAAAATCCTAATTTGCACATATGTTCGCAATTATAACGAATGGATATGAAAATGTCAAGTGTTTTGATTAAAAAAATTTATTGTGTGAAGTTTTATTGTTAGATATTAGGCGTTAAATAAATAAAGATTTAAATTGTTCCTATGAATATTTATAATATAATGTAAAATAATCAAGGAGATGTTTAGTAATGAATGCAAGAGTAAATACTATTTATACAAAAAAGTATCAACCATTTATAAAGTGGGTTGGTGGTAAAAGAGGTTTATTAACGCAAATTTTAGAAAAATTTCCTGAAAAATTTGAAAATTATCATGAGCCATTTTTGGGTGGTGGAGCGGTATTTTTTGAATTATACTCAAAGGGTTTACTGAAAGATAAAAAAATATATCTTTCGGATATAAACTCTGAATTAATCAATACATATAATGTAGTTAAAAATAATCCTAATGAACTAATAAATAATCTTGAATTTTTCAAAGAACAACATAGTAAAGAATTTTATTATCAAACTAGAGAAGTTGATCGTAAAAAAGAGTTTAAAACTTTAACAAATATCCAACGAGCAACAAGATTTATATATCTTAACAAAACTTGTTTTAATGGACTTTATCGAGTAAATAAAAAAGGATATTTTAATACTCCAATAGGAAGTTATAAAAATCCTAACATAGCAGATAGGGATACGATATTAAGTGCAAGTAAAGCATTACAAAATGCCATTATTAGTAATAAGCCTTTTAGTGAAGTAGTTGATAATACAAATAAAAATGATTTGGTTTATTTTGATCCTCCATATTATCCATTAAATGCTACATCTAGTTTTACCGCTTATAGCGAGAATGAATTCCTAGATGATAAACAAAGAGAACTATTTGCTATATTTAAAAAATTAGATAAAACTAATTGTTTTGTTTTACATAGTAATTCTGATACAGATTTTATAAAAAATTTATATCAAGAACATAGTATTAGTTTTGTTCAGGCTAATAGGTTTATCAATAGTAAGAGTAATGGTCGTGGAAAAATAAATGAAGTTTTAATAAGGAGTTTTAATGACTAATCCTCATATGATAAGTAGAGGCATGAAGCCTCTTTTTTCAATGCCAATAAATGGAAAGTACATACTTGCAATTTATCAAGGTAATTTAAGTAAATTTGATATTTTAATTAAATATAGGCAATTAGAGAATAATGCTTGGTCAAAAATAAGAACACCAAAACATATTCATTGGGCTGTAGATATATTAATTAAGCTTTATCAAGATGAAAAAACAACTAAAAAATTTATTTTTAAACTTATGAAAATATGGAATGAGTCAAGTGGAATTACTACAGAAGAAGAATTTAATGAAATAGATATTGTAAAATTATATAAAAAATTTGAAAATGATATAAATGAATTTAAAACTTTAAACACTAAAGGGGAATATAGCGTAGGATTTCTAATTTTACTATTAAAATTATTAATGGTGCAAGAAAAAACAAATAGAGAAGATGCCTATATGTTTTCAAAAATACTTGAAAAACTAAAAAGTGATAATAATGAAATATTCTCATTAATATCAACAGCAACACATAACGGAAGATAGTATGATAAATACTTTTGAAAATTTAAAAAATACATTTCAAGATTCAATATTTACATGGAATTATTTTACAGATTTTGAAAAAGTAAAATTAAATGTACAAAAAGTAAAAGTTGAACTTAATATTTTAAATTCTTTAATTGGCGAAGATAAAATTGAAGAAGAGTTTATTAATCTTATTATTGAATATCCAAAAATCAGACAAGCCTTGCCGTTACTTATTGCAGTTAGAA